>NZ_JBFULT010000349.1:0-8070 GCF_054049755.1 Bradyrhizobium sp. P5_C11_2 | reverse complement strand
GGGCAATACTGCTCATGGCAATGTGAAACGTCGCGTCGAAACCAACGCGCGTCCGGCGGCGATGCCGGTCCGAGTTTCCCCCTTTCGGTTGTCCCGTTCGACCGAAAGAATCATCCTGCCCACTCTCGATCAGTTGGCGAGGGTCCAATGCAAAGGACAAGCTGACGGTTGGCGTCCTGCCAAATTTCGATAGCGTTTCCTGCGAAGCGGACGGTGCACTGATACCCGAAGGGTCAAAGTCTAAGATTCATATTAACAACTCTGAGGCGCAATGGAGCCCGTTCATTCGTCAAAGTTTCTTTTGAGATTCAGGCCCTGCCATGATGGCAAATTCGCCTGCGGATATTCTGGTTGAACTGGAACAGGCGGTCGCTACGTGTCCGCCGGACCGCTGTGCTCGCATCCTCTCCGGTATTGTGCAGTTGCTCACCGGTAGCCGCGACCGGCCCCAGGAATTGCTCGCCGGTGTGGTTGACGGCGTTCTCCTGCGATTGACGGAACGCGTCGAGACCAGCGCGCTGATTCAACTCGGTGCAGCGCTTGCCGAGCTCACGGTGGCCCCGCCTGAGACATTGCAACGCCTTGCCTCACACGACGACCCGGACGTGGCCTGTCCTGTCCTCCTCAAATCGCAGGCAATCTCCGCCACCGGTCTCGCGACCATCGCGGCCTCGTGCGGCGAGCGGCACCAACGCGCGATCGCCGCTCGCAACTCGATCGAGCCGGAAGTGACCGAGGCGCTGATCAAACGCGGTGGCCCGATCTGCCTTGCGCTGATCAAGAACTCGGGAACCCAATTCTCCGAGGCAGCTTACGCCGCGCTGGTCGCCAGGGCAGATCCGGACGGCGAGATTGCAAAGGCGCTGGTGCTGCGGCCCGGCACGCCCGACCCGGTCGTACGGAAGCTGCTCTCCGTCTCGCCGGGCCCGAAGGCGCCGGCCAAGATCCCGGCCGAGACCTTGGCCAAGACCTTGGCCAAGACCAATGCATCCGCCATTCCACCTGCACAACAAGCAGCACCGGTTCCGCCCAAGCTGCCCTGCCCGGCCGACTATGCGAGCGCAAGGCCGGAAATCGTCGCGCTCAACCGCGTCGGCAAGCTCAACGATTCCACCGTGAACCGCTTCACGATCCGCGGCGAGACGGCCAATCTGTTCACGGCGCTGTCGGTGCTCTCAGGCGCTCCGATCGAGATCGTGGAGCACGTCATGACCGATGACGATTGCGAAGGCCTCGTCATGGCCTGCCGGGCCGCGCGGCTGAACTGGGCAACCACGCTCGCGATCCTGAGCAACCGCAGCGGCACACGGCTCTCCTTCGTCGAACGCGAACGGGCGCAGCAGATTTTCGAAACGCTTCTCTTGTCGACAAGCCAATGGACAGTGCGCTGGGGGGAAATTGCAGCGAGTGCCAACCCAGGCGATGCGGGAAATCGCGGCACAAAAATGGGGGTTAACCGATGAGGTTCGACGGTCGAAAGGCGCTTCGCGTACGGATGGATCACAAGCAGGCTGTCAATCTGATGGGCTCCGACGGCACCTGGCGACGCAGTTGCGTCCTGCTCGACGTGTCGCAAAGTGGCGCCAAGATCGAGGTCGAAGGGACGCTCGACGTGCTCCAGGCCAAGGAATTCTTCATGCTGCTGTCATCGACGGGTCTTGCCTACCGGCGATGCGAACTGGTGTGGATCGACGGCACCATGGCCGGCGTGCACTTCATCACCGCAGAAAGCAAAAAGAAGCCGGCAAGCGCAAAAGCGGCTGCTGCGCCAAACTCCACTCCGAGCAAATAAGCTCCAGAATTCATCAAGCTCATTCAATTTCTCCGTAGTTGCGGCCCGCCGTGCAGAATGCCCGAACCATATCCAGCCCCGCCAAAGGCGACGGTGGCATCCGAAACACGGAAGCGGCTCGCCCGTTTGTGCATGTGCTGGCCGATTCTTCCGACAAATTGGCGGGCATCTGCTCGGCCCTCGAACAGCAGTTTACCGTCGCCGGCGAACGCCTCGATGCGGAAGCCAAGCTGTCACAAGTGCCATTCGCGGTCGTCGTTCGCGCGGAGCTGCGTGACGTCGGCAACATCGCGGCCATCAAGAAGCGCGCCGGCAAGCTGGCGAAAGCCACGAAGCGCATCTTCCTCGTCGAGCACTCGTCTCACGTCGGCATCTCGCAGGCCTACGCACTCGGCGCCACCCTCGTTCTTCCCGGTGCGATCAACAAGAGCAGACTGCTGGCAGCGCTCGCTGACCCGGCCGAGCTGACCTCTGCTGCCTCAAGTGACGCACCGCAACCGGACAACGCCGTCGAAACCGCGGCGACCGCCATCGCTTCGATGTTCACGGCCGTCACCCTCGGCGAGCCCCTCGACGTCGACGGCGCCAGGGAAGCGGGCAGCAAGATCGCCGACCGCATCACCGAGCACGGCCTGTCCGAATGGCTCACCACCGTGCGGCGGCACCATGAGGGAACCTACCAGCATTGCCTGCTCGTGACCGGCGTGGCGATCGACTTCGGATTGAGCCTCGGCGTCCGACGGACCGACCTCGAGCGGCTGTATTCGGCAGCCATGTTCCACGACATCGGCAAGGCCCGGATCCCGCTTGCGATCCTCGACAAGCCCGGCCGCCTCGATGCCGACGAACGCGCCATGATCGAGACGCATCCGGCAGCAGGCTACGAGTTTCTGAAGGATCACGAGAACATCTCGGCCGAGATTCTCGATGCCGTGCGGCATCACCACGAATTTCTCGACGGCAGCGGCTATCCAGACGCGCTGTGCGGCGAGAGCATCAACGACATCGTCCGGATTCTCACGATCGCGGACATCTTCGCAGCGCTCATCGAGCACCGCCACTACAAACCGACGATGCCGCGCACCGAGGCCTACAACATTCTGTGCGGGATGACCGGAAAACTGGAGAAGGCGCTGGTGGTCTCGTTCAAGCAGGTCGCGCTGACGCGGTAGCCGAAAACCGGCCGGCGTCCACCCGCGAAACTTGCAGCCCGCCGCTAGTGCGCGGCTCGGTACTTCGCACGGCCCGGAATGGACCGGCAGGCCAGCCCTTCCGCAAGCAACTTCATGTCCTCGCGTCTACCGCTTCGGATCAGCCGACTGAACTCTTCGGAAGTGAAGGGAAGACTTGGGTCATCATCAACCGGGCGCCGCACTCGCGGGCCAAACAACCGTCGAACCAGGCTAGCCAGCCGCCGCATGTTAATTCCCTCGCGCCAGCAACAAACCTTTCATCTCGCATATTGTTCCTCCCGCGCGATCGAGATTGCAAGGGCCGGCAGAGAGTCCGCACTAAAAATTTCCAGAGGGGAATAATCTCCTCCGTCGTACGCGATGCATCTTGTCAATCGGCAAATCCGACGAAGCGCACGAAGTCGCCGTTCGCCTCGCGATCGGACCGGACGGCATTGGCGGCAAAGGTCTCGTCGGGATAGCCCATCGCGACACAGGTCATGATGATCTCGTCCTCCGGAATTTTGGCAACCTCGCGCACGATGTCGGACCTCATGATGCCCTGCCCGTTGATCACGCTGCCGAGCCCGCGATCCCAGGCCGCGAGCACGATGCCGTAGCAGAGCGCGCCAAGGTCGAAATGACAGACCGCGCCGGGGTCGAGCACGCGGTCATAGCTGAGCACCAGCGAGACCGGCGCGTCGAACTGGCGGAAGCCGCGCAACACCCAGTCCTGCCGCATCGGCTTGTCGTCGCGCGCGATCCCCATCGCGCCGAACAGTTTCTTGGCGACGTCGACCTGCCGGGTGCGGTGAATGCCCTGATATTCGCCATGGCTGACGATGTCGCGCTTGACCTTGGCGCCGGCGATCATCTCCTCCATGTTGCGGCGGCGCACCTCCTCGAGCGGGTTGCCCGTGAGCACGTGGACATGCCAGGGCTGGGTGTTCATCGAGGACGGCGCGCGCTTGGCGCTTTCGATGATCGCCTCAATCACCGTGCGCGGCACCGGCTCGTTCTTGAAACCACGCACGCTGCGGCGCGACTGAACCAGCGTTTCGAATTCCACCCCAAGACCTCCCTGCYCGTTGGTTTGCCGCCATTACAATGCAACGCGCTACAATTGCAACACGTCGCCGGTTGCCGATGCGGCGTGCGAAAACTATGCTAACGGCCAAGCAAGACGAAGAACCCCGTGAGGACCCATCATGGCCGCACCGCTCGATCCCGTCATCGCCCAGATCATTCCACTGCTGCCGCTGCGCGATCCCACCACGATGACGCCACAGAGCGCGCGCGATGCCTTGCGCGCACTGGCTGCCTCGCGTGCGGAGGTGCCGCCGCCGCCCGTCGACACGGTGCAGGATATCAAGGTGAAAGGCGGCGCCGGCCCGCTCGATGCACGTGTCTATCGCGTCGGCACCATTCCTGCGCCAACCGTGGTCTTCTTCCATGGCGGCGGCTGGGTCGCGGGCGATCTCGAGACCCATGACCGGCAGGCGCGCAACCTCGCGATAGAGACTGGCGCCGTCGTCGTCTCCATCGACTATCGGCGGCCGCCGGAGACGCGCTTTCCCGGCGCCTTCGAGGACGCCTTCGCTGCCGCAAGCGACATCTTCAACCGCGTCGCGGAATTTGGCGACGATGCAAAGCGTCTCGGCGTCGCCGGTGACAGCGCCGGCGGCAATCTCGCGGCGGCCACGGCGATTGCCTGCCGCGATGCCGGCATCAGGCTTGCCGCACAGCTTCTCGTCTATCCCGTGACCGACGTCGTCGGCAGCTATGCCGACACCCGCGAGAATGCACGCTTTGCGTCGCGCGCAGAGAATGCCGACGGCTACTTTCTGTCCCGCGCCGTGATGGAATGGTTTGCCGGCCATTACCTCGCCGATCCCGCTCGCGCCACCGACTGGCGCGTTTCGCCGCTGCGCGCCACCTCGCTCGCCGGCGTCGCGCCCGCGATCGTGGCGACCGCCTGGTTCGATCCGCTGCGCGACGAAGGTGCCGCCTATGCGCGGGCGCTGGAAACCGCAGGCGTGCGGGTGAAGCACCATGAGGGCGCCGGCCTGATCCACGGCTATTTCGGCCTCGGCGAGGCCTCCGAGGTCGCGCGGGCCGAGGCACAGCGGGCGCGAGCCGATTTCAAGGCGCTGCTCGCGCGCGGGGCATAGCGATGCGACGAGGTCCGTAGCCCGGATGGAGCGCGGCGTAATCCGGGTTTCATGCCACACGAGCGGTCGAGCGATGCGGTTGGTCTGGCCCCGGATTGCGCGGAGCCTGTCATCGGGCGGCGCTTCGCGCCGACCCGTTGGCTCCATCCGGGCTACAGGGCTTACGTCTTGGCCCGCTGCGCCGCCGTGTGCCCCCAGGTCTCGTCCCAATCCTGGCCGCCGGCATCGACGACTCGGCCATCGGCCTCGAAGAACTTGTTCGGGACCTGGAACATCGCGAGAATCAGCGCGCCGTCCGGACACCAGGCGGCATGGCGGCTGCCCGCCTCGCGCCAGATGAACTCGCCGGCCTTGCAAGCCATGCCCTTGGCCGGGCCGTCCTTGTCGACCAGCGCGCCTTCCAGCACATAGCTCTGCTCGACGCCGACATGCTCGTGGTCGGGCAGCACGGCGCCAGGTGCGAATCGCATCAACGCCGTCATCAATCCGGTGCTGCGATCGAACAGCAGCGTCTTGGCCTCGCAGCCCGGAAAGCGTGTCGTCTGCCATTCCATGGTCACGGGCTGAACCAAGTGGGAATGCTGATCGGTGGTCTCCGGCACGTCCAGGGTCACGGCGTCCATTTGCGATGCTCCGTTTCCAGCTTGGCCGGCCCGACGCTAGCAGGATTGCCCAGCCCGGTCTGCGCGCAGTGCAGCAAGAGCGCGCGTCCGCGCGGCGGGCGAAGTATCGAAAAGTCTCCGGCGACGCGACCGCGAGTCCTCATCCTGCTTGATTGCGCCATGATTTCAGGCTCCAATTCGCCGACCATTTCGGTTAAGGGAGACACTCATCATGAAACGGATTTTCCTGGCGGCCATCGTCGCCACCTTTGCAGTCGGCTCGGCCTTTGCGGACGACACCTGCGCAAGCAAGGCCGTCGGCAAGGACGGCAAGCCGCTCGCCGGCGCCGCCAAGACCTCGTTCATGAAGAAGTGCAAGGAAGACGCCTGCACGCCGAAGGCGGTCGGCTCCGACGGCAAGCCGCTCGCCGGTGCGGCCAAGAACAGCTTCATGAAGAAGTGCGAGGTCAGCGCGTAAGGCGCTGCAAATTCGCGGCTTCTTTAGCTGACAATCAGCAAACAAACTCCGTCATGGCCGGGCTTGTCCCGGCCGTCCGCGTTCTGCGCACTCGAAGCCAAGATCGTGGATGCCCGGGACCTCCAGCGCGAAGACGCGCTTCGCGCTTCTGCCCGGGCATGACGACAAGGCCGCCTCCCCGCGCGCACTACGCGTCATCTGAAAAACATCACCACCCTAGACAGAAGCCGTCGGCTGACGGATCATGCAGTGCTGAGCGAAATGGGGTGCGTTGACGAGGCTTTTTTGGAAGGGGATGTCGAGATGTGGCAGTTTCGAGTGCGTCATCACATAATGGCGACAATGAGCTTGCTCTTTGCGCTGCTCATAGGTCTTGAAGTCGCGAATGCAAAGGGCCCCGGTCTGCCCAATGTCATGGTTCTGGCRACCGGAGGCACGATCGCGGGCTCCGGGGCGAGCAGCACCACCGTGGTCGGCTACACCGCTGCCACCGTGGGCATCGAGACCCTCCTGAACGCCGTCCCCGAACTGAAAACCGTCGCAAACGTCAAGGGCGAGCAGGTTTTCCAGATCGCCAGCGAGAACATGAACAATGACTACTGGCTCAAGCTCGCCAAGCGCGTCAACGCGCTCCTCGCGCAGGACGACGTCGATGGGATCGTGATCACGCACGGGACCGATACGATCGAGGAAACCAGCTATTTCCTGAACCTGGTCGTCAAGAGCAAAAAACCCGTCGTCATCGTCGGCGCGATGCGGCCTTCGACGGCGATCAGCGCGGACGGGCCGATCAACCTCTTCAACGCGGTGATCCTCGCTGGCAGCGACGAGGCGGTCGGCAAGGGCGTGCTCGTTGCTCTCAACGATCAGATCAACGCGGCGCGCGATGTGACCAAGAACAACACCTCGACGGCGGACACCTTCCGCACGCCGGAGCTCGGCTTTCTCGGCTACATGCAGGGAAACAAGCCGTATTTCTATCGTCAATCGACGCGCCGGCACACGGCGGACTCCGAATTTGACGTCTCCAGCCTCGATACCCTGCCGCAAGTCGATATCGTCTACGGCTACGCCAACATGAACCGGGTCGCGATCGACGCTTTTGTCGCCGCCGGGGCCAAGGGGATCGTGCATGCCGGCGTGGGTGACGGCAGTCTTGCCCGGCCGGCGGTCGAGCCGGCTCTCGACGACGCCCACAAGAAGGGGGTCGTGATCGTTCGGAGCAGCCGTGTCGGCAACGGCATCGTCGCGCGCAATGGCGAAGCCAAGGACGACGAACACGACTTCGTCGTCTCGGATACGCTCAACCCTCAAAAGGCGCGTATCTTGCTGATGCTGGCGCTGACCAAGACGACCGACACGAAGGAGATCCAGCGGATGTTCTACACTTATTAGATTGGCGGACGCACGGTCGCTCCACGAACTCGTCATGCCCGGGCAGAAGCGCGAAGGGCGTCTTCGCGCCAGATGTCCCGGGCACCCACGTTCTTGTTTCCGTGTAGCAAAGGTCGTGGATGGCCGGGACAAGCCCGGCCATGACGGCGAGACGGTGGTTAATCCCGCTTGAAGCGGTAATCGAACGCGGCGCCGAGCGGCTTGATCAGGCCTACCGTCGGCGCCGGAAAATGGATCGGCAGGATCAGCGTGTCGGTGTCGGCGACGGCGGCGAAGAACTTTCGCCGCGACACCGCCGACTGCTGCGGATTCCAATCCGGCTTCGCCGACCAGTCCGGCTCGCGGCACTGGATCTGGTGATGCATAAGATCGCCGGCGACCACCGCGCGTTGGCCTTTCGAAAAGATGTTCACGCAGCAATGGCAGGGCGAATGCCCCGGCGTCGGCGTCAGCGTGACGG
>NZ_JBFULT010000348.1:0-8092 GCF_054049755.1 Bradyrhizobium sp. P5_C11_2 | reverse complement strand
GGCGCAGGCGATCGCCTCGGGCGAAGCCTGCCTCGTCAGCCGCAACGATCCCATGCACGATTCCGTGCCCTACCTGCGCAACGCATTGCCGGAGGAAACCGACATCCTCCACGAATACTTCATCCCGCGCAAAAACTTCACGGCCTTCGTCGACGGCATGCGCAAGATCATGCTCGCCAACAACACCAATTTGCTCAACGCCTCGGTCCGCATCGTGCACAAGGAGGACAACTTCCTGACCTATGCGCCGGAGCCGGCGTTCTCGCTGGTGCTCTACATCAACCAGCCGACGGACGATGAGGGCAACCGCCGCATGAAGAAGACGACAGAAGAGCTGATCGACCTCACCATCGCCAATCAGGGCCGCTTCTTCCTGCCGTATCAGCTCTATTACTCGCGCGACCAGCTCAAGAAGTCCTATCCGCAGATCGACGACTTCTTCGCCGCCAAGCGCAAATACGATCCGGCCGGGCTGTTCACCAATACGATGTACCAGAAATACGCGTCGTAAGGTGCGCTCCCTCTCCCGCAAGCGGGAGAGGTGAAGCAAGCCGGCGGCGGCGTCAGCTTCGCTTCGGCGCGAGCCCGTTGCAGCCGCCGGCCTGCTCGGCATCGAGCACGAGCAGGGCGCCCGCCGTGTACAGCCGGCTGACGAAGTCGGCGGCATCGGAGCGTGCGATCGTAACGTAGCCGCTCGACGCCAGCACCCGGCCATTGGCCCTGGCGACAGCGGCGATGGCCTCAGCCTGCGGGCCGATCACGGCAAGCGAGCGGCCCGGCGAGGCGCCGAAGGTGAGCACGACGACGAGTGTGAGCCAGCCGGCGACGACGAGCGTGACCGCAATTGCGATCCTGCCGAGCGGCCGCAATCCTGTTCGGCTAATAGTCGTAGAAGTGCTCAAGGCTCACTCCCTTCGCCGTCAACGCGCGCTTGATCTCGACCAGGCGGTCGATCCTAGCCCTGAGGCCGGCCCGGCGGAAGCCCGGCCTGGCATCGAGATCGAGCGAAAACAGCGCCGTGGTATCGGCGATGTCGAGCTTCGCATCCTTCGGCGCGATCACGGTGATGAGGATGTCGTGATTGCCGGCGATCTCGGCCAGGCGATGGCCGCCGTCGAGAAGCTTGCCCAGGATTTCCGTCAGCGCCTTGTAGCGCGGCGCCTGCACCAGCTGCCAATCCGCCGACAGCGCACGGACCGGTGTGATGCGCGGCTCGGCCGCCAGCACGTCCGGCGGCAATGTCGCCACCACGAACATGATATCGCGCGGCTCGTCGTCATTGGCAGCGTCGAGCGCGGACTGGATCGCATGCGCATAGCCGATCTTGAGAAAATATTCGCTGCCGAGCGCGAAGTCGCGCTCCCATGTGCGCAGCCGGCTCGGCGTCGGCGCCGGGATCGCCCCGAGACCGTCGAGCTTGTCGCGGAACGGATATTTGAACCAGGGCACGGTGTAGAGGAAGGCGGCGTAGTCCTGGAGCACCGCACGGGCATATTCATCCTGCGGCGTCAGCCTGTCGCCGCGGATCCATTCGAAGACGCGGCCGACCGTGTTTTCGTAAAGTCCCTTGATCGCGTATTCGGTGGAGTAGCTGATCCCGATGACGTAGATCATCATCTTGACGTCGAAGCGGGACTCCGTGGCCGGCGGCACGGCGCGGTTGATGGTGCAGAAGCTCTGCCAGAAGCCGAGGATGTGGCGGAGATAGCCGAACTGGCTTTCGCTGGAATGATCGAGGAAGCGGCCGAAGTCCTCGAAGGAATAGACGATGTACCACTCCGGGAAGGTGAAATAGGTGTTGTCCGGCGGACGGCGATAGCCCTTCTCCGTGATCGGTGGCAGCGCCACCGGCGCTGTTGCGGATGATGCCGCCTGCGCGGCGGGCTGGCAGGTCCCCTCGATATAGGCGAGGGGCACCAGGATCGCGAAGGCGATCAGCGCGATCAGCGCCAGGACGATGCGGCGCAGGCGCTTAAGCATGGGCAGGGCGCGTGCGCGGTGCCAGCAGAAAGCCGATCAGGATGGCGACGCCGCCCAGGCCCAGATGCGGCGCGTTGGCGAAGATGCGCGTTGCGAGCGGCAGGTTGAGCACGCCGTTGATGAGGATGCCGAAGTCGAGATAGCCGCTCCCGGTGAGCAGGCCGAGCACGCCGTCGGCGAAATAGAACGCGCCGAACAGCTGGAAGAACAGCTCGGAGGCGCGCCGCGAGGACAGCGCCGCGGTCAGCGCCCAGAGCGCGGAGACGAGATGCAGGCCGTCGGCATACCAGGTGCGGCGGAATAGGCCGAAGATCATGTCGTTCTGGTCGATGAAGGCGGGGATGTAGCCGGTCAGGATCACGAATCCGAGCAGCGCGGCGTAGCCAAAGGCGCACAATCTGATGATGTCCATGGTCCCTCCGGTCGCGTCTCGAATCTCGCCAAGTCTAGAGTGTTGCGAGGGCCTTGAGCAGGGTATCGTTGAAGATTTGGGAATCCTCGATCTGCGGAATGTGACCGAGCCCGGGTAGCAGGGTTAAGTGCGCCTGCGGCAGCAACACGTTCAAATCGCGCCCCTGTTCGAGCGGCGTCACCGTATCCAGCTCGCCCCAGAGGATGGCGACGGGTTGTTTCAGGCGTGCATAGGCGCTGCGGTCCGCGCTTTGGGCGGCGCGATCGGAGCCCACGAAATAATACAGCCAATCAGCAATGTCGGATGTGCTGTTCTGCCGGGAGAGCGGGCGCTGGAGGATCTCGACATATTCGGGTAGCGCGCGATCCTTTTTCGCGATCAGCGACTTCAGCAGCATCTTCGTCGCGAAGGGATTGGTGACGGTGAGCGACACCAGCACTTCGCGCAGCCATTTTGGATGCAGCAGCGCCGGCGCATCCGACGGCGTGGCCGTCAGCCCGAGCGCCGCATCGACCAGCACGAGCGCGCGGGCTCGATCCGGAAAGCGCAGCACAAGCTCGGTTGCAGCTCCTGCGCCGAAGGAATGGCCGACGATGATGGCAGGCCGCGCGTTGAGCCGCGCCAGCACGTCGTTCACCCGTTCGGCCTGGTCTTGTCGCGTGTAGTTGCCCGGACGATCGGAGAAGCCAAAGGGCGGGAGGTCCAACGCGATGACGTGGTACCCGGCGGCTGCGAGCGCGTCGGTCGTCGCCCGCCACAACTCGCTCCAGGCGGCGGTGCCGTGAAACAGCACGACGGGCGTGCCTGTCGCCGGTCCCTTCTCCTGCACGAAGACGTCGCCGGAGCGCGTTGCAACCAGGTGCCCGGTCGACGGTGCGAGATCGCCGCGGCCAGCCGTTTCACGAGCCGCCGCCGCAATTCGAAACGCAGCGACCGCGGCGACGATCAGCAACAAGACAACAAGGCCCAGCTTGGCTGCGCCGCGAAGAATTTTGGCGATCAAATGGTCCTCGGCAGACCGACGCGAATATCTGGCTGCCACTCTAGCGGAGGTTGACCAGCGGGACAGTAGCAAGGACCAACGCGCTGCCGGTGCAGTTAATGAATCACTGCCCCGACGGCGTGCGCAGGCCGTGCCAGGCGTCGCGGACCTGCTGGTAGTGCACCTCGGGCAGATAGTCCGGCGTGTTCAGGCTCAAGGTCTTGACGTCGAGATGGCCGACGGCGCTGAGCAGCGTGTAGGAGGCGATGACGCGGTCGCGCAGCGCGCCGATCAGGCGGGCCTTGGCCTGGATCAGGTCGGCCTGCGAGTTCAGCACGTCGACCGTCGTGCGCTGCCCGCCCGCGGCCTCGCGCTGCACGCCCTGGAGCGCGACCGTTGCCGCCTTCACCTCGGACTCCGAGGCCGAGACCGCGATCTTGGCGCCCTCATTGGCAACCCAGGCGCTGGTCGCCGCCGTGCGCGCCTGGTTGCGGACCTGGTCGAGCACGAGCCGGCTCTGCGCCGTGATTTCCTTGGCCTGCCGGGTCTGCGCCGCCGCCTGGCCGCCGTCATAGATCGGCACGGTGACATTGGCGACGACCGAGGCCTGGTCCTCGGCGAAGGTCCCGAGCGTCGGGTCGTTGTTGCGGCTCTTGCTGGCGCTGCCCTGGACGCTGGCGCTCGGCAGCAGCGCGCCTTCGGCGACGCGGATGTTGGTGGAGGCGACGTCGACGTCGAAGCCTGCCGCCATCACCGCCGGATGCTGGCGGATCGCCATGGTCAGCGCATCGTCGCGACTCTTCGGCAGATAGCGGTCGACGACCTCGGCGGGCCGAAGCTGCGACGGGGCATTGCCGATCACCTGGGCGTAGGTCGCCTGGCTCACCGCGAGCGCGACTTCGGCGGCATTGAGGTCGGCAAGCCCGCGGCTGAGCCGCGCCTCGGCCTGGGCGCTGTCGGTCGGCGTGACGTCGCCGGCGTTGAGGCGGCGCTGGGTCACGGCAAGCGTCTCGCGCAGGAAGGCGACGTTGGAGCGCTGCGCCTCGACCAGCGACTGGTTGGCCAGCACGTTGGTGTAGGCGGTCACCGCGTCGAGCAGCACGCCCTGGCCGACATTGCGCAGCGCCTCGCGGCCCGACTGCACCTGGAGCTCGGCGGCGCGCACGTTGTTGGCGGTGCGGAAGCCGTTGAACAGGGTCTGCGTCACGGTGACGCCGATGATCCATGGCTTCAGATTCGCGGTCTGGATGGTGTTGTCGGGCAGCAGATTGCGCACCGATTGCAGGCCGGCGCTGAGGCTTGCCACGATCTGCGGCCGGTAGCCGGCGAGCGCCTGCGGCACGTTCTCGTCGGTGGCGCGCTGCCGCGCACGCTCGGCATTGAGCTGCGGGTTGGTCTGGTAGGCCTTGGCCAGCGCCTCGGGCAGGGCTTCCGCCCATGCCGCAGCGGGCAGCGCGCAAGCGAGCGCCAGCGCGGTCCATGTCGTCAACACAGGACCCACGCCCGATCGATACCGCGTCATCACGCGGCCAGCTCTGGCGGCACGCCCAATCATGTAATCCCGCAAAATCCCGGCTGTCCGCCCCCGCCGACGGTGGCCCTCTTAACTGTTTAACCAGCGCGGGTCCCGCAGGCAAACTGCCGCGGGGAAAACCCCCATCTATTCCGTGCTTGTTGCAGCTTCGTCACAGGAATGCTGCGGCGAGGCGTCAGAGCCTTACAGCAGCCTTACCAGCTTGTCCTGCCAGCTTGTCTTGCGGGCGCTTGCCTCACCGGTTCTTGTTCACCGGCTTGCGCTTCTCGATGAACGCGGCCATGCCCTCGGAGCGGTCTTCCAGCGCGAAGGTCGAGTGGAACAGGTTGCGCTCGACGCTCATGCCCTCGGCGAGCGTGGTCTCGAAGGCGCGGTTGACCGCTTCCTTGGCCATCGCGACCGCGGGCCGCGACATCGCGGCGATCTTCTCGGCCGCCGCCATCACCTCGTCCATGAGCGTGTCCGCGGGCACGATGCGGCTGACCAGGCCGCTTCGCTCGGCTTCGGCTGCATCCATCATGCGGCCGGTGAGGCAGAGGTCCATCGCCTTGGACTTGCCGATCGCGCGCGTCAGGCGCTGGGTGCCGCCGATGCCCGGGATGGTGCCGAGCGTGATTTCGGGCTGGCCGAATTTGGCGGTGTCGGCGGCGATGATGAAATCGCACATCATGGCGAGCTCGCAGCCGCCGCCAAGCGCATAGCCCGCGACCGCGGCAATGGTCGGCTTGCGGCAGCGCGCGATCCGGTCGCCGCCGATCGCGGCAAAGTCCTCGGAGAACATGTCGATGAAGCCCTTCGGCTGCATCTCCTTGATGTCGGCGCCGGCGGCAAAGGCCTTCTCGCTGCCGGTCACGACGATGCAGCCGATCGCGTCATCGGCCTCCAGATCGTCGACGGCCGCCGCGATCTCGCGGAAGACGCCGAAGGAGAGCGCATTGAGCATCTTCGGCCGGTTCAGCTTGATGATGCCGACCGCGCCTTTGCCTTCGACGATGATGTGTTCGAACGTGCTCATGCTCCACCCACGCATTTGATTGAGCGGGCAATCTGCCCGCTGGCGCGGTGGGCTTCAAGAGGGCCGAACGCCCCGCAGGGACGCGCGAGCCGCGCGCCCCGAGGGAACTGGTTGTCAGGCCGTCAATCAGGCCATGAACATGCGTGCGGCGGAGGCCAGCGTCAGCACCGTGCCGACGCCGATGAAGATCTTGCCGATCAGGGAGCTCTGGTCCCAGGCCGAGTTCTGCTGGCTGCTCGCCATCACCGGCGCCGGCCGCGGCTGCGCGTCGGTTGCGGCAACGACCGCGGGCCGGGCGGACGGATTGTCCTGTTGCAGGGCGGCGCGATCGATATCGTTGAGCTGGTCGGGCGCGACCACCTGGCTCTCGGCGCCGGAGGTGGCGGTATTATCGGCCGCGGCCTGCAAATTGTCGTTGGCGCGGCCGGTCATCGCGGAGGCCGCCGCCGCGGTCGCCGTGTCGGCGGCCGCGAGCTGCGCATTGGCATTGGCGACTACCGGCGGCATCTGGCTGGAGGCCGGCGCGTCGTTAGCGGCCTTGGCGTCGTCGGCCTTTGCCGTCACGTCCTTGTCCGCCTTGCCGTCGGAGGATTTCTGCGCCGTCTTGCTGCTGCTGCCACGATGAGAATAGTGGCGGCGCTGCTTGCCGGACTTGTCCGTTTCCGCTTGCTTGGTCGCGCCATCCGTCTTCGAATTGGCGGCCGAGCTTGGCGCCGCCTGCGCAGCGCCCCCGAACAGCACGAATACCGCGGCCAGAAGAAGCAATGCCGCACGCCTGCTGGCTTTCAACATGTTGACGATCTCCCCGATTGCGCCATCCCGGGAGCGAACAGAGACCCCGGTGCATGACGACAGCGGGGCAAAAAAGGGGAATCTTCGGGCAAGACCGGGCAAAAGCGGGGCAAACCAGGGGCCGCGCCCGCAGCCACCGGATGCGAGTCGGACCGATCGATGTTATGAGCCTCCCGGGCTTTATGGCCGGACCGGAGTCTTCGGGCTGCGTTTTGATCACAACTTCGTGATCGCTGCGGCGCCGGCGTAACAAATTGAAAGAGCGGCCGAATTGCCGTGTAGGAGCGCGCGTGCGCGGACGTGAGGATGAGTGGACCGGCCTGATGCGGTCGGCCATGGCAGGCGATGATGCGGCCTATCATCGCCTGTTGAAGGCGGTCACGCCGGTGCTGCGCGCTGCCGCGAGGCGCGGCCTGGCGCGGGCCGGGCAGCCTCCCGATCAGGCCGAGGATATCGTGCAGGAGATACTGTTGGCGGTGCATCTGAAGCGGCACACATGGGACAGCGAAGCGCCCTTCGCGCCCTGGCTGTTTGCGATCGCCCGCAACAAGCTGATCGACGCGCTGAGGCGGCGGGGCCGGCGGGTGTTCGTCAACATCGACGACTTCGCCGAGACGCTGCCGGGTGAGGCGCCGCAGGAGACGGCTTCCGCGGCCGAGGTCGCCAGCCAGCTCGACGCCTTGCCGCAGCGCCAGCGCGACGTGCTGCAGTCGATCGCGGTCGAGGCCGCCTCGATCAAGGACACGGCGGCGAGATTTTCGATGAGCGAGGGCGCGGTGCGGGTCGCGCTGCATCGCGGACTTGCGGCGCTCACCGCCAAACTGCGGGACCATTGAACATGGATACCGATCAACTCATTCGCACGCTCGCGGCCGACAACGCCCACCGCGCCCCGCGCGTCGGCGCCATGCTGACCATGGCACTGCTGGTGGCCGCCCCCTTGTCGATCCTGATCTTCGCGACCTTCCTCGGCGTGCGGCCCGACGTGATGAGCGCCATGGGCAATCCGTTCTTCGACATGAAGTTTGCGGTCACCCTGTCGCTCGCGATCCCCGCGATCATCGTCAGCCTGCATCTGTCGCGGCCCGAGGCGCTTTTGCGCGGCTGGGGCTGGTTGCTGCTGCTTCCCGTCGGCTTGCTTGCGGTCGCGATCGGCGGCGAGATGATGATGGCTCCGGCGATGCCGATGACGATGCGGATGGTCGGCAGGAACTCCAGGGTGTGCCTGTTTGCGATCCCGGCGATGTCGCTGCCGCTGCTTGCGGGCGCGCTGTTCGGCCTGCGCCACGGCGCGCCGTCGCGCCCCGCGCTCGCCGGCGCGCTCGCCGGCCTGGTGTCGGCCGGGCTCGCCGCGACGCTCTATGCCTCGCACTGCAC
>NZ_JBFULT010000347.1:0-8103 GCF_054049755.1 Bradyrhizobium sp. P5_C11_2 | reverse complement strand
CCTTCGCGCACCAGGCGGTGCTGGCGATGCGCAATGCGCGGCTGTTCAGCGAGGTCGACCACAAGGGCCGTGAGCTCGCCGCCGCGCACGAGACCGTGCAGCAGCAGGCGACAAAGCTCCAGGAGCAGACCGAGCAGCTCCGCAACTGGAATCGCTCGCTGGAAGAGCGCGTCGAGAAGCAGCTGGGAGAGATCGGCCGCATCAAGCGGCTCGAACGTTTCCTCGCCCCGCAGGTCGCCCAGCTGATCGCCTCCTCCGACGGCCACGATGCGCTGCTCGACAGCCACCGCCGCGAGGTGACCGTGGTGTTCTGCGACCTGCGCGGCTTCACCTCCTTCACCGAGGCGACCGAGCCGGAAGAGGCGATGAACGTGCTGCGCGAATACCACGCGGCGCTCGGCGAATTGATCCATCGCTACGAGGGCACGCTCGACCGCTTTGCCGGCGACGGCGTGATGATCCTGTTCAACGCGCCGATTCAATTCGCCGACCACACCAAGCGCGCGGTGAAGATGGCGGTCGAGATGCGCGATACGATCGGCAAGCTGACCGAGAAATGGAAGAACCGCGGCCACTCGCTCGGCTTCGGCCTCGGCGTCGCCATGGGCTACGCCACGCTCGGCCAGATCGGCTTCGAGCAGCGGCTCGAATATGCCGCGATCGGCRGCGTCACCAACCTCGCCTCGCGCCTCTGCGACGAGGCCAAGGCCGGCCAGGTCGTGGTGGCCCGGCGCGTCTACGGCATCGTCGAACCCTTCGTCGAGGCCCGCGCGCTCGACGATCTCGTGCTCAAGGGCTTCAATCACCCCGTGCTGGCGATGGAGATTTTGTCGTGGCGCGAGGAGGTGGAGAACGTGGTGGACGCCTCGGCGGCAAGACGGCGGGGGTGAGTTCTTTCTCAATCCGCAAGGAAGGCAAACTTAAACTCTCCCCGGGTCGTCCCGGCGAAGGCCGGGACCCATACCGCGGAATCTATCGATTGCGGGTGGTCTTGGTCCCGAACGACTAATCTTCGCCAAACTGTTCCCTGGGGTTATGGGTCCCGGCCTTCGCCGGGACGACAGTGGAGATTGAGGCGCCGGCGTTGCGAATAATCAACGCACACAATTCCCCACCCCTCCCACGAACCCCATCTCGCCTCCCCGCGACTAACCATCGCCTCGACGTCGAGGCGGAGTTTGGATGGGAGACGATCGTGGCGTTTGCCTTGCCTTCGCGTGCATATGATTTGCAGATGCTGGACCGTCCGGTCGATCGCGAGCGCGATCACGGCTGGGTCTATGGCCTGCCGCCGGGCATCACCAGCGAGCAATGGCCGTTCRATCCCGTGACCGGCTATCCGCTGATGCACGGCTTTACGCTAAAACTGCCGGAGGATTATCGCGTGCACGGCGAGGACATCGTCGCGGTATCGTTCTTTGCGACCGCGCCCGATCACAATGACGGCGGCGCGCCTGATGACCCTGAAATCCGCGAGGCGGTGCTGGCGCTACCAGCGCATCCGCGCCTGTCCCGCATGACCGACATCCTCGACTACGAATATGCCGCGCTGCTGTTGACAGCGCGCGAATATGACGGCGCGTTCGCAACGCCGCCGGCGCCGCTGGCGCTCGCAACCGCGGAACGGCCGCGCTGGCTCGACGTCGGCGGCGCCAATGCCTTCTTCGAGGCCGCCGCGCCTTACGCGAAAAAGATGTTCGCCGCTTCGCCGCGCGCCGATCTCAGCGAGACCCGCGCGATTGCACTGACGGCGCGCGCGACCGATCCCAATGCGGGCAAGGGCCCGCAGGACGAGCACACCCGCCAAAACCCACCGACCGGCTATCAGCCCTATTACTACTATGTCGGCGACGTCCCGGGCCGCGACAATTTCCGCCTGCACGACTGGGGCAAGGACCACGCCCACAATCATCTCGGCGGCACCATGCGGCCCTGCCAGGCGGTGCCGGAGATGAGCCCGTTCTACATCGAGTTCGAGGAATATTTCGGCGGCTACAATTTTGGCGGCGGCAACGCGCAGCTCGATTTCAAGGAGATGCAGTTCGACTGGGCGTGCGGCTAGTCTTCGCGGCGAACCACCCGAACATCACGCTCCCCGCTTCGGCCCGATCGCCTCGAAGCTCGCCTTCTGCTCGTCGCTCAAATCCGCCCCGAAATCGTCGAGCGCATCGCCGACGCCCTTCACCGCTTGCAGCATCGTCTCGAGCCGCGCCTTCGCCGCGGCCAATCGCGCGCTCGGGGTCGCCGCGGGCTCTGTCGGGCAGGCGCTCAGAGTTTGCATGGTGCGCAGCGTGGTGTCCTGGAGCACCTCGAGCCGGGCGCGGGCGATCTCGTCGAGGCGAAGCGTCGAAGCGATGTCGTCGGCGGGCCATTGCTGCCGCACCAGCTGCTCGTACTGGCGCTGCACCTGCTCGTCGTAGCGCGGGTCGCTATCCGCCTGGCAGGCGCTTGCTGCCTGCGCGTCCTTGTGCTGGGCCGATGCCAGCGCGGCGCGGCGGTCCTTCGCCAGCGCGTCGAGCTTTGCTTTCTGATTGTCCGCGAGGAGATCGACGAATTTTGCCAGCGGCGGCGCGATCGCACCCGTTGCCTTGATCATCGCTTCCAGGCGGGCCTGCATCAGGCCGAGGCGTTCCGCCGCGGCGGCGGGGGCCTGCGCCGGGCAGGCGGCGCGGATGGTGTCGCGCGCATTGGTCCAGGCGGCCGCGAGTTCGTCGAGCGCTGTACGCTGCAATTCGTTCGGCTGCACCGCAGCGATGATGCGGTCGACCGGCAAGCCGCCGGTGTCGCTGGCCTCGCAGACAGCCTCGACCGGTGGGACCCTGCGCGCACGCCTGCCCTGCGGCGCGGTGTAGGCGGCAAGCTCGGTGGCCGCATAGGGCGCGAAGATCGCGGCGTAGATATCGCCATAACCATAGAGCGAGAGGCTGGTCGCATCGCCGAAGATGATTGCGGTGGTGAGGTCGTCATGCGCGAACGGCCAGAACACGGGACCGGCCCAGCCGTAGCTGCCGTCGGGGTGACGCCACCAGCCCTGCGGGCGGCGGCCGCCATGCCAGCCCGACAGCGCAGCCTGCGCCGTCAGCGCCGCACGCAAGACATAGGGATTGGCAAGCTGGGCACGCTCGGTCCCGCGCGGATCCTGCGACCTCAGCGCGGCGGAGCGGGTGCGGCCGCCGCGCACCGCCATGCGGGCGTGGCGCAGGCGCGACAGGCCGATCACATGGCCGACGGCAAAGCGCGCAACGCCGAGCGGGCCACCGCGCAGTCCGAACTGCGCCTGGGCCGTATTCGGCAGCAGCGCTGCCAGAACCATGAAGGCCGCGCCGGCCAGCGCCAGTCCCATGCGCGATCTCGACATGACCACCACCGACCTGACCACCGAGTTGCCCACCGAGCTGACCACTTCTTGGCCCTCCTCCAGCGCCAAGCGCGCGTCACGGCGCATGACGATGACTCGGAGCGGAACCAAAGGTTCCCGGACCCGAGGAGTCAAACGGTCGCAGACGAGGGGCTTCGGTCCTCACTCGGCCTTTTGCGGCAGCACGAGCGTCTGGCCGGGATAGATCAAATTCGGATTGTGGATCTTGTCGCGGTTGGCCTTGAAGATCACAGCGTAGCGGGCGCCATCGCCGTAGGCGAGCCGACTCAGGGCCCACAGGCTGTCGCCGCGGGAAATCACCCGGTTGCCGCCGGTCTCCGCGGGTGCGCCGTTGAGGATGTCCGCAGGCGACGCCGCTGCGGCCGGCGCCCTCGCCATGACCCTGGGCTTGGGCGCACCCATCATCCTGGCCCGGGCCGCGGACTTGTCCGATGCCGCGGCCAGGTGCGGCGCGGCTGACGGCAAGGAGGCCACCACATCCGATGTGTCGGCCTGCTTCGCCTCTTGCCTCGCGGCCGGTGTGGGGCGCGCGGGCGGCGGCGGCGCCTCGGCAATGGTCACCGGCATGCTGCGGCCGGATTGCGTGACGGTGCCATCCGGCGCCTTTGCCCGCAGCGTCAGCTCATATGACCCGGCGGGAAGCTGCGGCGGGGTCATCACGAACTGGCCCGACGCATCGGCCACCACACTGTCGAGCGGCTTGCCGTCGCGTAGCAATTCGACCTTCGCGCCGGGCGTGGCCCGGCCGGCGATCACCGCGGCCTCGCCGTGATCGTCGATGCGCCCGACGTCGAAACGGGGGCCGGTGTCGGTCGCGGCCGGCGGCGGCTTGAGCGGCGCGAGGTCGGCGAGCGCGGCCGTGACCTGCTTCTGCGACTCGGCCAGGGCGCCCGGCTTGGGCGCCGGGGATGCGGATGGCGAGGCCGGCGCAGCGGCGGCCGCCTTCGGTTCTTCCGGCTTCGTTTCCGGCTTGGGCTCGACCTTGGCCTCCGGCCTGGCGGCGATCGCGGTCTCGGTCTTCGCACCGCCCGGCAGCAGGCGGCGCAGCTCGGTGGGACCGATCACCATCACGGTGCCGGTCACCGCGAGCACGCAGAACGCAACGAGGGCCTTGGACGCGGTTATCATCGGAAAACGAACCCTTGATCGCAAATCAGCCGATGGCGGCAACCTGCGCCGATTTGGCTACGGCAGCAAGACGGCCGTTGGGATGATCCCTCTTTCGTTCCAGCACGCCACGGATGAACCGGCACGGCCCCGTCGGCGTCAAATGACCGTGGCCGCGCTGCGGCATATTTCTCAAGGAATTTTTCCCGTGAACGCATTTCGCCGTCCCGCACAATGGCTGGCGCTCGCCCTCATACTGGCCGCCTCCCCCGCGCTCGCCGCCTCCGGCCCGCCGCCGGATTACGTCCTCACCGACAATGCCGATCTCGCCTTCACCTCGCCCGACGGCGCCACCAAGATCGAGCAGTACATGAAGGACAGCAAGGATTTCGACGTCAAATGGCAGGCCTGGGCGAGGAACGGCGAGCGGATGACGGAGCTGAAGCCCGAGCAGGGCTATGGCGCCGGCTTCCGCTTCACCAACGATTCGCAATGGCTGGTGCGGATGCAGAAGACCGGCTCGGGCTCGCAGGATCTCTTTCTCTACCATGTCGAGAACGGCGCCTTCGTCAGCGCGACGACGAAATCGCTCAGTGACCTCGCCTGGGCCTATTTCCACAGCCGGCCCGACACCAAGAACATGAAGCTCGACTACCACATCTCGGCCAATCTGATGAAGGGCACCGAAGATGCTTATCGCTGGCTCGGCGTCGACTGGCCCAACAACCGCTACCTCTTGATCTCGCTGTCGGGCGAAATGGACAAGCATCCGAAGAACGTCGCCGTGAAGGGATTGGCGGACTGGAAATGTCGTTATGACCTCAAGACCGGCAAGTTCGACGTGCCGGCGATGTTCGCCAAGGGCAATGCGGAAGCGCTGAACTGGGAGATCAAGCGGTGAGTGCCGCTACGTCGGGTGGGTGAGCTTTCGCGGGGGAAAACAACCCTCTGATTCCGCTCCAATTCATACTTTCCTAACCCTCGCTGGTAACGGGGTCTTGTCGGTTTTGCTGCATCTTGCATCCCACGGGAGGGCTGGATGGGCACATCGATCCGATGGAGCGCGCGGATGCGCGCGTTGCTCCGCCGTTGGCGCGGGGCGCCGCTGACA
This sequence comes from Bradyrhizobium sp. P5_C11_2, assembly GCF_054049755.1. Lineage (NCBI taxonomy): Bacteria > Pseudomonadati > Pseudomonadota > Alphaproteobacteria > Hyphomicrobiales > Nitrobacteraceae > Bradyrhizobium > Bradyrhizobium sp. P5_C11_2. The sequence continues at coordinate 2,506 of NZ_JBFULT010000347.1, read as the reverse complement.
TGGCTGATCGTCGGCGGCTTCGTGCTGATGGCCGCGACCGCCATCGGCACCGCGCTGACCGTCGACAGGTTCCGGCAGAACGCCATCGAAAGCGGCCGCGACAACCTCGAGAGCGCCGTCCGCCTGCTGGCCCGCCATTTCGACCGCGAGTTCGAGGATTTTACGGTGCTCCAGAAGAGCATCATCGCCGAGCTCGAAAGCCATGGCATCGATTCCGCGGACGTGTTCCGCAGCGAGATGGGCACGCTGGCCATGCATGAAGTGCTGCGTGCAAAGGCCAGCGGCTGGTCCGACGTGGCCGGCGCCAATGTGTTTGATTCCAACGGTGTGCTGATCAACTCGTCACGGCGCTGGCCGGTCGCCGACATCTCGGTGTCCGACCGCCGCTATTTCAACCGGCTCAAGAGTGATCCGGCGGCGCAGGAAGAGGTCGAGGTCGTCGACGGCCGGATCGGCGGCGGCCCGGCGATCGTGTTCGCCCGGCGCGTGTCGGGCCCTCGCGGCGAGTTCTTCGGCATCGTCTCGCGCGCGATCGCGCCGGACCAGCTCGAATCGTTCTTCGCCTCGACCGGGCTCGGCGAGGAGTCCTCGATCGCGATGCACCACCAGAACGGCCAGCTGCTCGCGCGCATCCCGCATGCCGACGCCATGATCGGGCAGAATTTTCGCAACGGCACGCCCGAGCAGATCGCGGTGTTCGAGCGCACCTTCGTCACCACCAAGCTCGCAAGCCCGATCGACGGCAAGGACCGCATCGTCGCCTCGCGCCTCCTCACCGGCGAGCCGCTGGTGGTGGTCGCGACCAAGTCACTGGACGCAACGCTCGCGACCTGGCGCACGCAAACCAAATTCTTCGTCACCGTGGCCGTGCTGTCGATCGGCCTGCTCGTGCTCACGCTGTTCCTGACCTTCCGCCAGGTCACGCGCCGCCTCTCGGTGGAGAAGCAGCGGCTCGACACCGCGATGAACACGATGACGCAGGGCCTGCTGATGTTCGACCAGGACGAGCGGCTCATCGTCTGCAACCGGCGCTACGTCGAGATGTATGGCCTGTCGGCCGACGTGGTGAAGCCCGGCGCCTATTTCCGCGACGTGATCCAGCACCGCCACGACACCGGCTCGTTCGACGGCGACGTCGACACCTATTGCGACGGCATCCTGAGCCAGGTCGGACGGACACAGAGCGCCGTCGTGGAGACCGCCGACGGCCGCCTGATCGAGATCAAGAACCAGCCCGCGGTCGCCGGCGGCTGGCTCGCGACCCATGACGACGTCACCGAGCGCATCCGCGCCGATGAGCGCATTGCGCATATGGCGCATTATGACGCGCTGACCGACCTTCCCAACCGCGTGCTGCTGCGCGGCCATCTGGAGCGCCGCGTCGCGGAGCTCGCCGAGGGCAAGCCGTTCGCGATCCTCTATATCGACGTCGACGAGTTCAAGGGTGTCAACGATTCGCTCGGCCACGAGGTCGGCGACGAATTGCTGCGCCAGGTCGCCAACCGCCTGCGCGCCTGCGTCAGCGGCAACGACCTCGTCGCGCGGCTCGGCGGCGACGAATTCGCCGTCGTCAAGGCCGGCATCAGCGACCAGGCCGAGCTGACCGCGCTGGCGGAGCGGATCCTCAAGGCACTGCGCACGCCGGTCGACTGCAACGGCCAGGAGATTCCGACCGACGCCAGCATCGGCATCGCAATCGCGCCCGATCACGGCGACAATCTCGACGATTTGCTCAAGCGCGCCGATCTCGCGATGTACGCGGCGAAGTCCGAGGGCCGCCGCACCTTCCGCATCTTCGTGCCCGAATACGATGCCAAGGCGGGACAGCGCCGCCAGCTCGAGCTCGATCTGCGGCAGGCGCTCGCCCGCGGCGAGTTCGAGGTGCACTACCAGCCGCTGGTCGACCTCGCGGCCAATGTCGTGACCGGCTGCGAGGCGCTGCTGCGGTGGCACCACCCGGAGCGCGGCATGGTCTCGCCCGCGGAGTTCATTCCGGTCGCCGAAGACACCGGCCTGATCGGCGAGATCGGCGAATGGGTGCTGAAACAGGCCTGCACCGAGGCCGCCTCCTGGCCCGGCCAGATCCACATCGCGGTCAACGTCTCGCCGGTGCAGTTCCGCGCCAAGACATTGGCGCTGAAGGTCGCCGCGGCGCTGGCGGAATCAGGCCTCGCACCGGGACGGCTCGAGCTCGAGGTCACCGAGACGGTCCTGATCCGCGACGACGCGGAGGCGCTGACGATCCTCCAGCAGCTGCGCGAGCTCGGCGTGCGCATCGCGCTCGACGATTTCGGCACCGGCTATTCGTCGCTGAGCTATCTGCACCGCTTCCCCTTCGACAAGATCAAGATCGATCGCAGCTTCATCAGCGACATCGGCGAGCCCGAGGATTCCTCGCCGATCGTCCAGGCCGTGGTGCACATGGCGGCCGCGCGCCACATGGCGACGACAGCCGAAGGCGTCGAGACCGAAGCGCAGCGCGAGGTGCTGCGGCAGCTCGGCTGCA
>NZ_JBFULT010000346.1:0-8129 GCF_054049755.1 Bradyrhizobium sp. P5_C11_2 | reverse complement strand
GGCCGGGACCCATAACCACAGGACGTGGTTTGGTGAGGACCATCGCAACGAACATCCCGCCCATTCCAGAGATCACGCGGTGGGTCCCGGCCTTCGCCGGGACGACATCAAATAAATCTTACGGTATCTCGTACACCACCATCTTGTCGGCAATGCCGCGCAGCGCGGCCTGCTTCTGGATCGGCCTGATCTCACGCTGCTTCAGCACTTCCGCCACGGCCGGCGCGTCCAGCACCGGACCGGTGATGTGGATCTCCTGCGCGGTCGACAGGCTCTGCACGCGGGCGGCGATGTTGACGGTCTGGCCGAAATAATCCTGCCGCTCGTTGAGCATCACCGCGAGGCAAGGGCCTTCATGGATGCCGATCTTGACGATCAGATCGGCGGTACCGCGCTGCTTGTTGAGCACGTCCATCGCCGCGCGCATCCGCAGGCCCGCGACGATCGCGTGCTCCGGGCGAACGAAGGTCGCCATCACGGCGTCGCCGATCGTCTTCACCACCGCGCCCTTCTCGGAGGAGATGATCTCGAGCAGCGCATGGAAATGTGCGCGCACGAGATCGAAGGCAGCGAGATCGCCGACCCGCTCGTAGAGCGCGGTCGAGCCCTTCAGGTCGGTGAACAGGAAGGTCAGCGAGGTGATCTGGAGCCGCTGGTCGAGGCTGAGATTGTCCGCCTTGAAGACGTCGCGAAAGGTCTGGTTCGACAGCATGCGCTTGGCGGTGAGGAACGGCTTGCGCTTGCCGATGAGGTGGTGAAGCGCCTCGGCCGCGATGAACACCGACGGCAGCACCCGCACGCCGGCCTGGTTCTCCAGCGACAGCCGCAACGGGCCCGGCCGCAGGGTCGCGGTCCCCGTTGGAGCCTGCACCTTGTTGTACATGATGGCGAGCTGCTGGCGGTCCTTGGTCGGCTCGCCCTGGACGTCGATGAACTGGGCCGCGTGCGTCACCGGCTCGAAGATGATGATGAAGTCGCTCGGCAGTTGCAGCGACATCGTCGCCTTCTCGCCGGCCGGCAGCTCGAGCGTATCCAGCGTCACCTCGTTGGCGAGCGTCGCAAACGATTCCTTGTTGAAGTCGACGCCGGAGCTCCAGAACACCTGCCTGAAATAGTCCCACACCGGAAGCGAGTCGGGATCGTGCGCCGCAATGCGCCGCACGCGCGGGTTCACCGTGAAGGAGACCTCGACCTGGTCGTCGACGGAGGCCTTGTAGCCGCAGGCGCAGAGCGCGCAGTGATAATCATCGGGCTTGAGTGCCTTCAGCGTCGAGTGCGCGCCGAGCACGCCGCCGCACCCCGGACACAGCACGTTCCAGCCGAGATCGAACAGCCCGAGCCGCGCCGAATGCAGAAAACCCGAGATCGCCCGCTCTTCGTCGACATTGTGCTGCCTGGCGAAGTCGAGAACATTGACGCGGTTGAGCTCGTGATCCTCGCCGTGGTCAATGAGATGCTGAATCGCGTCGACCACCTTCGCATCGGCGGTCTGCTTCAGAACGGACAATTGGGCTTGAATATCGCTCATGGCGCAACTCTATCTAGGGTGGATCACGCCATTGGCCAGACAGTCGCCTGTCACCGGCGCGTGACGCGGAACATGGGCGAATGATCCGGCTGGGTCGTGACGACGCCGAACGGAATGACGGGAGTCGTGTCGGCCAACTCGACGCGGAACGCGCCGATCAGCCGCGCCAGCGCCAGCACGGATTCGGCTTGCGCAAACGGCGCCCCGACGCAGACGCGCGGACCCGCACCGAACGGCAGATAGGCGAAGCGATCGGGCGCCTCAGCCGACATGAAGCGTTTTGGAATGAAGGCGTTCGGCTGATCCCACAACTTCTCGTGCCGATGCAGCAGCCATGGCGCGATCATGATGATGTCGCCCTTGCCGATCTCGACGCCGGCCGCATTGTCCTTCTCGCGCGCGGCACGCGCGACCAGGAACGCCGGCGGATAGAGCCGCATGGTCTCCTCGATCACGGCGCGGGTGAACTTCTGGCGATCGATGTCGGCGATGCTGTCGAGATGCTCGCCGCGGGTCTCGGACGCCACTTCCTCTTGCGTGTCCGGATCGAGCGCGAGCAGATAGAGCGCCCAGAACAGCGCCGTCGCCGTGGTCTCGTGGCCCGCGAGAATCATGGTCGCGACCTCGTCGACGAGCTGCGCGTCGGAAAAACCGTTGCCCGTTTCAGGATCGCGCGCAGCATCCATGAGATCGAACAGATCGCGCGGCGGCGCCCCATCTTTCTTTCCGGCGGCACGCCGCTCCGCAATCAGCATCGCGACGAATTCGGTCCAGCGCTTGCGGAAACGCGCGCGGGCAAAATCCATCGGGCTCGGCCAGGACACCGGCAGCACCATGTCGAGCAAATACGGCCGGCCCAGCCGCGCGCCATACTCCATGACGAAGTTGCGCAGGGTCGGGCCATGCCGGTCCATGCCGAACGAGAACATGGTGCGGCCGGCGATCTCGAGCGTCATGCGCTGCATGATTTCGCGCAGATCGACGGCCTCGGCGCTGCGCGCATCTAACTTCGCGATGGTCTCGTCCAGCACCGCGGTCATGTGCGGGACGAGATTGGCGGTCGCCTTCGGCGTGAAGGCCGGTGCAAGGGTGCGGCGCTGAAACGTCCACGAATGACCTTCCGCAATCAGAAGGCCGTCACCGAGCACGGGGCGCAGCATGCGGATGCCGGCCGGCGTGCGCGAATAGTTCTCGTAGTTGCTGAGCAGGACATGCCGGATCGCGTCCGGACGATTCAGGATAAAACTGTTGCGGAAGAAGAAGCGGCCCTGGATGACGTCTTCCTCGTAGGCGCGCTGCCCCCAGGTCGCGATCATGTTCTGCTTGATCACCGCGAGCCGGCCCAGGAACGACATGTCGTCCGGGGCGCGCGGCGGGGTCGGAGGGACGATGGGCCGACGCACGCTGGCGATGTTCATGGCTCTCTCCCGCAGGGGTGACGCAGGCAAATAGCTAATAAGTCAGCTCGGCAATCGCAATCCTGTTCTCGGCAGCCGGCCAGGCGCGTGCCACAATTCGTTCTTCGCCGAACTGGGCCACGATGTTACGTCCGGCCTCGGAGGCCGGAAGGCGCAGGGTTGCTGCCGCATCCGTGGGCACGCCCGGCTTCACGTCGGCCGGCTCCTTGCCATCGAACAGCACCACGTCCCGCGGCAGCCCGAAATAGCCGCGCGGACGTGACATGATCACGACCGCACCGGCGTCCTTGTCCGCCGGCCCGAGCGGGCGCGCGGCGCGCAGATGCACGACGTCGGACGAACGCGGGAACGGCGAGCGATAGAAATGCGTCGTTGGCGCATCCGGCGAGGCGAGGACGAATTCGAGCGGCCAGGCGGGATCGACCTGCACCGGCTCCCAGCGGCCGTCGGCGCCAGTCCTTGAGCTGTGCACCGCAGCGCCTTTGCGCTCTCCGGTTTCGGGATCGACGCGGAAGATCTCGACCATAGCGCCCGCGACCGGGCGATTGGTCGACACGCCGCCCGGCGTGCCCGTGACCAGCCCGCTCAGCTTCACGCCAGCCTCCGGCATGATCGCGATGCGCGCGGGCTCGCGGCCGGCGATGAACTTGTAGATCTCGCGGAAAGCTCTCGGGTGAAACGCCACCTCGCGATGGTCGAGCGCGCCGAGCACGAGGTTGGTGGCACCTTTCAGCTCGGGCCCCTCGGCGGTAATACCGGTCGGTACGCCGGGCTTGCCGATGAAGCGGCCATCGGCCTGCGCATATTTGTCGATGCCGTCGCTGCGCAGCGTGAGGAAGGCAACGCCCGGTGTCACCTCGCTCTCGCCCTCGTTGAGGCCTCGCAAGAACGCGCCACGGCCGTTGAACTCGTTACCGGGCGTGTCGTCGGTTGCAAACACGCCGTGATTGGGCGTGCCGCACAACACGGCATGGCTGACATCTGCCGCACCGCCGTTCCTGATGACATTGCGAATCGCGTTGCCGCCGCGCGAGCTGCCGACCAGTGCCACGCGGGGCGCACCGGTGCGGCGTTTCAGCTCGGCGATCGCAGCAGCGAGCTCGCGGCGCTGATCTTCGGTCGAGGACCGGTTGGCCTGCTCGACCTTGTCATCGCTCCGCGCATTGGGATCGGTGAAATTGATCGCCATCATGCGGTCGTGCGCGATGCCGTTCGATTCCATCCGCCACAAGGTCGTCATCCAGAGCGCGTCGTAGTCGCCGTTGCCGTGGACGAACAGGATCGGCGGCACCTCCGAGCCCGGCGCCGCGGGCGCGGGTTGCGCCAGCGCATCCATCCGCAAGCTCGCAACCGCGAAGGGCAATGTGGCGGTACCTTGCAGGATCGTCCGTCGCGACAGTTTCATCTGTTCCCCTCCGCAAAACCTAAGTCTTTGCACCGCTTATAGCGGCCTAACCACTGGACAGCGAAGGACTTTCGCGGGCATCACTGAGCCCGCCGGAATCGCCGAAGCCATTTCTGCCAGACTTCATGGAAGGGGATATGACCGAGCAGACGAACCGTCAGAAAATTGCCGCCGACGGCATCACCGCGCCGCTGCGGTACACCCTGTTCCGGCGCATCTGGCTCGCCAGCCTGCTCTCCAATCTTGGCCTCTTGATCCAGGGCGTCGGCGCCGCCTGGGCGATGACGCAGATGGCGGCCTCGGCCGACAAGGTGGCGCTGGTGCAGACCGCCCTGATGCTGCCCATCATGCTGATCTCGATGCCGGCCGGCGCCATCGCCGACATGTATGACCGGCGCATCGTGACCTTGATTTCGCTCGCGATCGCGCTGATCGGCGCGACTGCGCTGACGCTGCTGGCCTGGCTCAAGCTGATCACCCCGGAAACGCTGCTCGTCTTCTGCTTCGTGGTGGGCAGCGGCAACGCGCTGTTCGGGCCGGCGTGGCAATCCTCGGTCAGCGAGCAGGTTCCGCCCGAAGCCCTGCCGTCAGCCGTGGCACTGAACGGCATCAGCTACAATATTGCGCGCAGCTTCGGTCCCGCGGTCGGCGGCGTCATCGTCGCCTCGCTCGGCGCGGTGGCGGCGTTTGCCTGCAACGCGATCCTTTATCTGCCGCTGCTGGTGGTGCTGCTGCTCTGGCGGCGCAACACCGAGCCCTCGCGCCTGCCGCGGGAGAAGCTCAACCGCGCCATGGTCTCGGGCTTCCGCTACATCACCAATTCGCCGCCGATCAAGATCGTGCTGCTGCGCACGCTGGTGATGGGCCTGATCGGCGGCGCCATCATGGCCCTGATGCCGCTGATCGCGCGCGACCTGCTGCATGGCGGCGCGCAGACCTACGGCATCATGCTGGGCGCCTTCGGCATGGGCGCGGTGGTCGGCGCGCTCAACATCCACGAATTGCGCAAGCGCATGAGCGGCGAGGCGGCGATCCGCGCCTGCACCATCTCGATGGCCTTCGCCATGGCCGCGCTGGCCCTGAGCACCGAACCGGTCCTGACCGCAGCCGCGCTCGTGCTCGCGGGTGCGGTCTGGATGGCAGCCGTCGCGCTGTTCAATATTGGCGTGCAGCTCTCGGCGCCGCGCTGGGTCGCGGGCCGATCGCTCGCGGCATTCCAGGCCTCGATTTCCGGCGGCATCGCCATCGGCGCCTGGGGCTGGGGCCACCTCACGGACTATGCGGGCGTCGAGGTCGCGCTGCTGGTGGCCGCCGGCCTGATGCTGATCTCGCCCCTGCTCGGAATCTGGCTGGCGATGCCGCGCGTCGGCGCCCGCAACGAGGACGCCGAGGTGCTGGCCGATCCGGAGGTGAAGCTGTCGCTGACCGGCCGCAGCGGCCCCCTGGTGGTCGAAATCGAATACCGCGTCGCCCAAGAGAACGCGCGCGCCTTCCACAATGTGATGCAGGACGTGCAGCTCTCCAGGCAGCGCAACGGCGCCTATGGCTGGTCGATCGCGCGCGATATCGCCGACCCCGAATTATGGACCGAGCGTTATCACTGCCCGACCTGGTTCGATTATTTGCGCCAGCGCAACCGTTCGACCCAGTCCGAACGCGCGCTGCACCAGAGCGCGATCGATTTCCACATCGGCCCCGACCCGGTGCGGATCCGCCGCATGCTGGAGCGCCCGTTCGGCTCGGTGCGCTGGAAGGAGGAGACGCCGGACCGCGCGGCAAACGAAGTGCTGCCGGTGGTCGCGTCCGCGGCGGGGAGCAGCACGTAGCCACTGCCGTCGTCCCGGCGAAGGCCGGGACCCATAACCACAGGCAAAAGTTTGGCGAAGACTCGGAGTTGCGACCGAGTCCTGTACAGCTAGTCGCGCTCTATCGATAAATCGCGCGGTATGGGTCCCGGCCTTCGCCGGGACGACAAAGACACTTACTGCCCGTGATCGGTCAACACCTTGTCGCAGCCCTTGCTGAGGCGGGTGCGGTTCTGCTTCAGGCAGGCGAGCACGGCCTGATCGCCATTGTTCATCACGGGGCGGCAGAAGCGCGTGACGTCGCGCGCGCAGGCATCGTGGCCGGGCTGCTGCGCGGACGCGGCCGATGCGCACAGGAGTAAGGGAATAATGAAAAGAAATCTGGTCATCGCGTAATGCCTCTAACCCGGAAGATGTGCGGGCGAAGCTAGAGCGACGATCCCGGGGCCGCAACGGCTTTATTGACAGGCGAGCTTGCGGCGCTGCGCGTCCCCGGCATTCACGGACACATCGCGAGGGGAGCTTGCTGAATGCGACGATCGAGACGCCGCGCGCGCTTAATGACTGTCCTGGGCGTCAGCGACCTTGCGCGACGCGCCCTTGGCGAGGTCCTTGTCCATCACCGCGCGGCAGCCGGCGCTCAGATCCGAGCGATGCTTCATCATGCATGCGGTGATCTTCGGGATGTTGGGGATCTCCGACGAGCACAGGCGGAAGGCATCGCCGGTGCACATCTGCTGGGCTTCGGACGAGAAGGCGAAGCTCGAGCTGGTCGAGATGATCGAGACGACGGCGGCAAAGCCCAGAGCCAGGCTGGTGTCGCGGATCCTGGTACTCAAGGTCTTGGCGGTCAGGGACTTGGTATTCAGAGACTTGGTCATTTGAAGCTCCCATTGGCACCGCCCGAGCGGGCCCCTTGTTGATGGGAACTACGATGCTCCAGCAAAACAGTTTCCACTGTGATGACGGTCACAAGCTGGACCCCAACTGTGACGTCGGTCACTTTGGCGTACTCCCCTGAAATTCCTCCGCATCCGCTGTCGTGTTGGTGTCACGTTAACCGGTCCTTCGCATTAATAGCCGGGCGCGCGGGAAATTCCGCCGGTTTGGTTGCGTAATTGGAAAGAGTAGCGATGCGTAATGCGTTGGGCCTGATGCTGGCCAGTGTAGTTGCGGCGGTCGTGATCGCCGCCGGCGGTTGGTTTTACTATTCCTCGCGCGCCGATCAGGCCGCTCCCAGGACAATGGCCGCCCGTGCCGCCGATCCTCTGCCGGCACCGGCGAAACTCGCCGCCAAGGATGACGTCGAGACCACCGCGGCGCTCGCGGGCAAGCCGGCGGCACCGGCCGCGTTGCCGGCACCGGCCGTCCCGATTCAGCAGAGATCGACCTGTGCCAATCCGAACGCGCTGGGCGTCGCCCGGGTGGTCGAGATCGACACCACCGGCGGACCGGGCTTCGGCTTCGAGCACTTCAAGCAGTTCGATTTCCTCACCGACAAGGAGGTCGTGCTGACCTTCGACGACGGTCCGTGGCCGGTCAACACGCCCGCGGTGCTGAAGGCGCTCGCGGATGAATGCACCAAGGGCCTGTTCTTCTCGGTCGGCAAGCACGCGACCTATCATCCGGAAATCCTGCGCCAGGTGTTGGCCCAGGGCCACACGGTCGGCACCCACACCTGGTCGCATGTCAACCTGAACAGCAAGAAGATGACGGAGAGCCAGGTCAAGGACGAGGTCGAGAAAGGCTTCAGCGCGGTGAAGTTCGCGCTCGGCACCAACCCGGCGCCGTTCTTCCGCTTCCCTCAGCTTCAGCACAATCCGGCGATGGTGAGCTATTTCGGCACCCGCAACGTCGCGATGTTCTCGACCGACATCGACTCCTTCGATTTCAGGAAGGGCGCCACGCCGGAGAAGATCGTCGAGACCGTGATGACCAGGCTCGACAAGCTCGGCAAGGGCATCATCCTGATG
>NZ_JBFULT010000345.1:0-8168 GCF_054049755.1 Bradyrhizobium sp. P5_C11_2 | reverse complement strand
GCTCTGCTGCTCCGAGTCCGACATCGAAGCCATCGTCGAGCGCACGGCCGTGATTCTTGACGAGACTCTGGCTGATGCGGATGTGCGCACCGCATTGCAACAAAAGTAGGCATGCGTAAGGGGCCGGCAGATGGCAGGTCCGAAACACTACAAACGGGCGCATCTTCGCAATTTTGTGCCGTTGCCTCGGTTTTTTCGGCCACCGCCGCCGGCCTAACCTGCGAGACTTCGAGCGCGGGAAAAGAATGAAAGCCTGGAGGACGCAGCAACTTGGTCGCCATGACGGGACCAGGCCGGCATCCACCACAAACGGCCCGGCAGAACAATCTGCCGCTTACCGCAACCTGAGCCATAGCCGTATCCAATAGCGAGGGGATTGAGATGAGCGACACGACGACGAACTGGTCTCGTTCAGACGACGCGATGATCGAGCGCGCCATTCGCGGCGGTACTTCGCGCCGCGATCTTCTGAAGCTGATGCTTGTCAACGGCATGGCAATGGCAGCCGCCAGCACGGTCCTCGGCCGCGCATCGCAGGCGGTAGCGGCGACGCCTGTCAAGGGAGGCGCTCTGAAAGCAGCGGGCTGGTCCTCTTCGACCGCCGACACGCTTGACCCGGCCAAAGCCTCACTATCGACCGACTATGTGCGCTGTTGCTCGTTCTACAACCGCCTGACATTTCTCGACGGAGCGGGCGTGCCCCAGATGGAGCTTGCCGAGTCGATCGAGAGCAGCGATGCCCAGACCTGGACGATCAAGCTGAAGAAAGGCGTTACCTTCCACAACGGCAAGGACTTGACCTCCGATGACGTCATCTACTCGCTGAAGCGCCATCTGGACAAAGCAACGGGATCCAAAGTCGCGGCGATCGCCATCCAGATGACCGGCTTCAAGGCCGTCGACAAGAATACGGTCGAGATCACGCTGGCGAGCCCCAACGCGGATCTGCCGACGATCCTGTCCATGCATCACTTTATGATCGTGGCCGACGGCACGACCGATTTCTCCTCAGGCAACGGCACCGGCGCTTTCAAGTGCAAGCAATTCGAACCCGGCGTGCGCTCGATCGGCGTTCGAAACCCCAACTATTTCAAGGGAGGTCCGAATGTCGATTCATTCGAGTTTTTCGCCATTCAGGATGAAAACGCCCGCATCAATGCTCTTCTCTCCGGGGACATTCATCTCGCTGCGGCGATCAACCCGCGGTCCGTGCGCCTGTTCGATGGCGTCAATGGCTTCGCACTGTCCAAGACGACTTCGGGTAACTACACAGATCTGAACATTCGCATGGACATGGCGCCCGGCAACAACAGGGATTTCGTGGAGGGCATGAAATACCTGGTCAACCGCGAGCAGATCGTCAAGTCAGCACTGCGCGGGTTCGGCGTAGTCGGCAACGATCAACCGGTATCCCCGGCCAGTTTCTACCACAACGCGGCCCTTAAGCCCAAAGCGTTCGACCCGGAAAAGGCCAAATTCCATTTCCAGAAAGCGGGCGTTCTCGGTCAACCAATCGAGGTCATCACGTCCGACGCAGCCAATTCGGCGATAGACATGGCCGTGATCGTCCAGGCCACAGCCGCCCAGATCGGCATGAAGCTCGATGTGAAGCGCGTGCCTTCCGACGGTTACTGGAGCAATTACTGGCTCAAGGCGCCGATTCACTTCGGCAACGTCAACCCGCGCCCGACGCCTGACATCCTGTTCTCCCTGCTCTACAAGTCGGATGCTCCATGGAATGAGAGCCGATACACTTCGGAGAAGTTCGACAAGATGCTGGCCGAGGCCCGTGCCTCGCTCGATCAGGCAAAGCGCCGCGAAATCTACAACGAGATGCAGATCATGGTGTCGGAAGAAGCAGGCACCATTATTCCGGCCTACATCTCCAATGTGGACGCCGTCACCGAAAAGCTGAAGGGACTGGAGCCCAACCCGCTCGGCGGCATGATGGGCTATGCGTTCGCCGAGTACGTCTGGCTTGCCACCTGATTGGGCTCCAGCGAGGTCCCTGCCCTGGTCCTGAAATCGGAACCGTGGGCGACGAAATCGCCGGGTGATGTGGGAGTGCGAACGTGAGAAGACAGATTTCGTCGCTCGTGATGAGACGGCTGCTGATCGCCTTGATCACGCTCTTGATCGTTTCCATTGCCGTATTCTCTGCCACCGCGCTGTTGCCCGGCGACACAGCCACCATCCTGCTTGGACAGTCCGCGACGCCAGAAGCCGTCGAGGGTCTGCGCAAGGCGATGCACCTCAACGATCCCGCGATCATCCGATTCCTGAAATGGATCGCCGGCATCTTCCAGGGCGATTTCGGCACGTCCTACGCCAACAACGTGCCGATCGCCAATCTGATACATGGACGCCTTGCCAACACGATGAAGCTTGCAGGATTGACGGCCGCGATCGCCGTGCCATTCGCCCTGACGCTTGGCATCACTGCCGCGATGTGGCGGGGCACGCTTTACGACCGCATCGTTACCGTCGCCACGATCGGTATCATCTCGGTACCGGAGTTCATGATCGCAACCCTGGCCGTCCTGCTCTTCGCCGTGTATCTCAGATGGCTGCCGGCGCTGTCCTTCACCAACGAGATCAAGTCGTACTATGACCTGATGCGAACCTACGCGATGCCGGTCATGACGCTCACATTCGGCGTGTCCGCGCAGATGATCCGGATGACGCGCGCTGCCGTGGTCGAGACATTGAACACACCATACGTGGAGATGGCGCTTCTCAAGGGGGCATCGCGTCCCCGGGTGGTGCTGAGACATGCACTTCCGAATGCGCTTGGTCCCATCGTGAATGCGGTCGCACTCTCGCTATCGTACTTGCTCGGCGGCGTGATCATCGTGGAGACCATCTTCAACTATCCCGGGATCGCAAAGCTGATGGTCGATGCCGTTTCCACCCGCGATCTCCCGCTGATCCAGACCTGCGCGATGATCTTCTGCCTTGGTTACCTGGCATTGATCACGGCTGCGGACATCGTCGCCGTCCTTTCCAATCCGAGGCTCCGATGACGACATCGACTTCGTCCGGCCGGCGCGGCATTCGATTGGGCTATCGCGCCAATCCTGTCGGCATCTCGGCTCTGGGCGTGATCCTTCTCTGGGTCGTCGTCGCCCTTTTCGCCCCGCACATGATCCCCCATTCCGTCGGCGAGATCGTCGATACGGATTATTTCGGGCCTGTGAGCCGAGACCTGTGGCTCGGGTCCGACTATCTCGGTCGGGATATCTTTTCGCGCATCCTGATGGGAGCGCGCTATACGCTCGGCATTTCGCTTGCCGCCGTCTCGATCGCCTGTTTCAGCGGCGTCGCGCTCGGCATGACGGCAGCCGTTGCCGGAGGCTGGCTCGACACCATGCTGAGCCGGTTTCTCGATGCGCTGAACTCGATTCCAAGCAAGCTGTTCGGCCTCGTCGTGGTCGCCGCGGTCGGCTCGTCGATCCCGGCGCTGATTGCGACGCTGTCGGTGATCTACACCCCGGGAGCCTATCGGTTCGCCCGGGCTCTCGCTGTCAATGTCAACACGATGGACTTCATGGTGGTGGCCCGGATTCGCGGCGAAAAGCTCCCCTATCTCATCGCCTCGGAAATCCTGCCCAATATTCTGGGTCCAGTGTTGGCCGACCTCGGCCTCCGCTTCGTCTTCGTTGTGCTACTGCTCTCCGGTCTGTCCTTTCTGGGACTCGGCGTGCAACCACCCTACGCCGACTGGGGCGCGCTCGTGCGCGAGAATATCGGTGGACTGCCCTTTGCTGCGCCGGCGGTGCTCTTCCCCTCGCTCGCCATCGCAAGTCTCACCATCAGCGTCAACCTTCTGATCGACAATCTGCCGCGCAGAATCCGCGACCGGAGCCCCGAATGACGGGAAACCTCGTTGAGATCCGCAACCTCAGGGTTGAGGCGACAACCGACTCCGGCAGGCGGCTGGAGATCATCAAGGGCGTCAGCCTCGATATCGCCGAGGGCGAGATCGTCGCCCTGATCGGCGAGAGCGGCTCGGGCAAAACGACCATCGCCCTGACGCTGATGGGCTACACCCGGCAAGGCTGCAAAATAACAGGCGGTGAAGTCCGTGTGGGCGGCGTTGACATGGTCGGTCTTTCGGAAACGGAACGCGCCGGCATTCGCGGCACGACCGTGGCCTACGTGCCGCAGAGTGCTGCGGCCGCCTTCAACCCGGCGATCACCATCATGGATCAGGTCGTCGAGGTGGCCCAAATTCACAAGCTCATGCCGGCTGCTCAGGCGCGAGCGAAGGCCATTTCGCTGTTCAGGGCCTTGTCGTTGCCGGAGTCGGAAACCATCGGCGACCGTTATCCTCACCAGGTCTCGGGCGGGCAACTTCAGCGCCTCGCCGCAGCCATGGCCCTGATCGGCCAACCGAAGGTTGTGATCTTCGACGAACCCACGACGGCGCTCGATGTCACCACGCAAGTGGAGGTGCTGCGTGCGTTCAAGACCGTGACGAGACAGCACAATATCGCCGGCATTTATGTCTCCCACGATCTGGCCGTCGTTGCCCAGATCGCCGACAGGATAGTCGTGCTGAAAGACGGTGAAATCCGGGAGACCGGCACCACCAGCGAGATCCTCGAACATGCTCGCCATCCCTATACTCAGGAACTGCTGGCCGCTTTCAGGCCGAAGGCGCAAGAACGCGTCCCGGACATCGAAACGACAACGAACCTGCCTTTGCTGATGGTGGACCAGCTGACCGTCGGCTACGGCTCTCGCCTGCGCAATGGAGAACCGTTGGTCAGTGCTGTCCAGTCGATCAGCCTCAGGCTGGACCGGGGCCGAAATCTAGGCGTCATCGGCGAATCTGGCTGCGGGAAGTCAACCCTTGCCCGGGCAATTGCCGGCATCCTGCCTGCCCACGCGGGAGGCATCACCTTCAATGGCCGGGAATTGGGGAAAGCCGGCCGCAGCCGCACCCGCAACGAACTCCGCCAGATTCAAATCGTATTCCAGCATGCCGACACCGCGCTTAATCCAGCGAAGTCCGTGGAAGACATACTGGGACGCCCCCTCACCTTTTATCATGGGACGAGGGGTAAGGCGCGCGATGCGCGCATCAGCGAGCTTCTCGATCTGGTCCGTCTTCCCAAATCCGTGCGCCAACGACGGCCAGGAGAACTTTCAGGCGGTCAGAAGCAGCGTGTCAATTTCGCTCGGGCGCTTGCTGCTGAACCGACGCTTATCCTGTGCGACGAGATCACGTCGGCTCTCGATACGGTTGTTGCGGCCGCGGTGATCGAGCTGCTGAAGGAGTTGCAGCGGGAGCTCGGTCTTTCCTACATCTTCATCAGCCATGATCTGTCGGTCGTCGAGGCGATCTGCGACGAGATCATCGTCATGTATCGCGGTCAGAAGGTCGAGGAGATCACGCCGGTCCGGTCAAAGGTGCCGGAGCATCCCTATACCCGGCTTTTGTTCTCTTCAGTGCCGAAACTCGACCCGACCTGGCTGGATGGATTGCAGCAGGATCCAGAGCAGGTGCGGACCTATTGCCACCACTAGCTGGCGCGGTGGCATCAAGCCGGGAAGAGGCTGGTCAGTGGCATGTGGGAGCGCACGATGGGCGACTTGAGGACAACGAAGCTGAAATACTTATCGATGCCGATATCCATATCGGTCAGACGCTCCATGATCGTCTGGTACTCGCCGATGCTGGCGGCGACGAATTTCAGCATGTAGTCGTAACCTCCCGAGACCAGATGGCATTCAATCAGCTGGTCGACTTTCTCAACCGCGCTCAGGAAGCGGGCAAAGTCGATCTGTCGATGGTTCTTCAACGTCACTTCCGTGAACACGGTCAGCGTCTGTCCCAGCTTGCGCATGTTGATCTGGGCCGAGTAACCCTCGATGTAGCCCTCGGTCTGCAGTCGCTTCACGCGCATGAGGCATGGGCTGGGCGATAGGTTGACCAGCTCGGCCAGCTCGACATTGGTGACGCGGCCATTCTTCTGGAGCTCGTGAAGAATCTTGATGTCAATCCGATCGAGTTTCATTGATCGCCCTCCACTCCTCAACGCGCAGCAGAAAATTCTGCACAGCGAGCAAAAAGCTTACTTCTCTCGCAGCCGACGTCCGTCACTGACATGTATCGTTCGGACAGAACGCCGTTTTGCAGTACACCGAGGATACAGCATAAAATGCTGGACCACCATCGAATCCGGTGCCGTCTACGCGAATGCGCGATCTAAGATGCAGTCATCGAAATCCAGGAACACAGGATGCCCGCGCCCCTCTGTCAGATTGAGACCTCGCCTGATCTTCCCGACCGCGCCGACGTGGTGGTCATCGGAGGCGGCATTATCGGAGTGTTCGCGGCCTATTATCTCACCTTGCGCGGCCTCAGCGTCGTTCTCGTGGAGAAGGGGCGGATTGGAGCCGAGCAATCCAGCCGAAACTGGGGTTGGTGCCGCCAGCAAAACCGCGATGCTCGAGAGCTGCCGATGGCAACCAAGAGCCTGGACCTGTGGGAGAGATTTGGCGCTGAAAGCGGAGAGAACACCGGTTTCTCCCGCTGCGGCCTCCTGTACCTGAGCAACGATGAGGCCGAGCTGGCGGGCTGGGCGCGCTGGTGCGACTTTGCCCGCGGCGTGAACGTCAGCACTCGCATGCTCGATGCGACCGAAGCTACTTCCCATGGCGCAGCCACCGGGCGCGCCTGGAAGGGCGGCGTCTTCTCGGCGAGCGACGGCATCGCCGATCCCTCCAATGCGGCCCCTGCGGCAGCGCGGGCCATCCTCAAGGGTGGAGGCACCGTGCACCAGATGTGCGCGGCACGTGGATTGGAGACTGAGGGCGGCCGGGTGAGCGCGGTCGTGACCGAGCGCGGTACGATCCGCACCAAGGTCGCCATATTGGCAGGAGGCGCGTGGTCCTCCTCCTTCTGCCACCAGTCCGGCATCCGCCTTCCGCTTGCCTCGATCCGCTCGTCCATCCTTTCGGTCTCGACGGCCGTGAAGGGCTTACCCGATGCATTGCATACCTCCAGCGTTTCGGTCACGAAACGCGGCGATGGCGGATATACACTCGCCATCAGTGGTCGAGGGCGCGTTGATCCGACAGCCCAGCAGTTCCGCTTCGCCCCGCAATTCCTCCCGATGTTTCTGCGGCGCTGGCGCAGTCTGCTCCCCGRCGGCCTCGAGGGTGTGTGGTCGGGACATGAAACACTCCACCGTTGGCGGCTCGACAGCCCTACGCCGATGGAGCGGGTTMGCATTCTGGATCCGGCGCCCGATCGAAGCACAATTGAACTCACGCATCGGCGCGCCCTCGACCTCTTACCGGCCCTGAGGGACACGAAAATCACCGCTGCATGGGCGGGCTACATCGACTCGACGCCCGACGGCGTGCCAGCCATCGGAGAGGTTTCATCTCTACCCGGCCTGATATTGGCCGCGGGCTTCAGCGGACACGGCTTTGGTATCGGCCCGGGCTCCGGCCACCTGGTCGCGGATATCGTGACTGGGGCGGCGCCAATCGTTGATCCGAAGCCCTACCGACCAGATCGCTTCGCTGGCTTTACGGTCGGAAAAGTTTCGGATTTCTGAGTGGTGGCCTGCCGATGTCTGAGGGGTATCGGCTGAGGCGATAGCGCCTGCAAAGCTTGAACACTGACCTCACCGGGTTGCCGCAAAGCGAGTAAGAGGATTCATGAAAGTCACGGTGTTGGGTGCGGGGGTGATCGGCGTCACGACCGCATATCAGCTTGCAAGGTCCGGACATGAAGTGACAGTCGTTGATCGCCAGCCAGGACCAGCGCTGGAAACAAGCTATGCGAATGCGGGCGAAATATCGTTTGGATACTGCTCACCTTGGGCGGCTCCAGGGATTCCGCTGAAAGCCCTTAAGTGGATGCTGATGGAGCACTCACCGCTAATCCTTCGCCCGAAACTGGACCGCGCGATGCTGTGTTGGCTGTTTAGGTTGCTCTCAAACTGCACTTCCCACCGCTACGCGCGTAACAAGAGCCGGATGTTGAGGCTTGCGGAGTATAGCCGCTTAGCGCTTGCTGCCGTACGAGCAGAGACCGGGCTGACTTTTGACGATCGCATGCAGGGAACGCTGCAGCTCTTTCGGACTCAACGGCAACTCGACGCCTCAGCAAAGGACATCGAGAGGCTTTCAGCAGACGACATTCCCTA
>NZ_JBFULT010000344.1:0-8169 GCF_054049755.1 Bradyrhizobium sp. P5_C11_2 | reverse complement strand
TGCCGGATTGAGGTCGTTGCGCTGGCTCATGACGCAGCAAACGACCACGGCCGGTCACTTCCGGCCGGTCGGCACCGCCGGCTTCGGCGAGCGCCGGCAGCGTCCCCGTGCCTTCGATCAGCAGCCTGTCGAGGCAACGGCGACGATCGCGGCCTGCCTTACGGCGTGGCGCGCGGACGGCGATGCCGAATGGAAGACCAGGGCAACGCGCGCCTTCGCCTGGTTTCTCGGCAGCAATGATCTCTCGGTGGCGCTGGCCGATCCGCTCACCGGCAGTTGCCGCGATGGCTTGCACCCCGATCGCGCCAACGAAAACCGCGGCGGCGAGTCGGTCGTTTGCTATCTCCTTGGACTTGCCGAGATGCGCCAGCTTGCGCGCGTCAACACGAGCCTGACACGGCCTGCGGCCTTGCGCGCCGTGGGTGCCTGAACTTCATCTTCTCATTCAGCAAGCCGAGGATACCGTGTCACAAGCTTCTTTCCTGAATCGGCAGGGCCTTCATCTGCGCCCCGATCCGGCGCGGGTTATCGTGCGGCCATTCAAGCCGGCGACTGAACCGCGCGATCTCAACCCGACCGACAAGATGCGCGCCAATCATATCGTCGAGCGGGTTCTCGCGCTCAGCTCGGAAGCCGTTGCGGCTCAGCTCGCGGACGTCCTGGAAAATTTCGAGGGTCGGCATCGTAACCTCTTGGAGAGGTTCGAGACCCGCGCCGTTGAAATGGAGGATGCTTTCGCGACGCATGGCGTCTTCTCGAGGACCCAGCGCCAGCTGATCGGCGCGTATTTTCTCAGCGAGTATTCGTTCGAGGCCTCTGCCTTGTTCAATCCCAGCATCGTGCCGCACCCCGATCAATCGGGTGCGCCCGAGGGCGGCACGCGTTTCATCATCAGTCTCCGGGCCGTTGGTGAAGGCCATGTGTCGTCACTGACGTTTCGAACCGGGACGATCGCGGCGGACGGGAGCCTGGCCGTCGACCCGACGGCTCGCCTTGCCTCGGTCCCGCGGATCGGCCAGCGCGCGTCCGGCCCCGACGGCGACCGTGTCGAGCTGGTGTTCAGGCCCGAGGAAGATCTCAGCGAGCGTGTCATCTTTCCCGTGACCGAATCCCAATCGAACGGCATCGAGGATGCGCGCTTTGTCGAATTCCGCGACGGCGATCGGAAGACCTATTACGCGACCTACACGGCCTACAGCGGACGCGCGATCCGGTCCGAACTGATCGAGACCAGCGATTTCATGTCGTTTCGACTGACGCCTTTGCGGGGGGCTGCGGCAGGCAACAAGGGCATGGCGCTGTTCCCACGCAAGATCGGTGGCAGCTATGCCATGATCGCGCGACAGGACAATGAGAACCTGTATCTGGTGTATTCGGACGACCTCTACACATGGGAAGGCGGTGGCCGGGCCATTCTGAAACCTCAATTTCCCTGGGAATTCGTCCAGATCGGCAATTGTGGGTCGCCCATCGAACTCGACGAAGGCTGGCTGCTGCTGACGCACGGCGTCGGCCCGATCCGCAAATACTCGATCGGAGCGGCGCTGCTCGACAAGCGTGACCCATCGAAGGTGCTGGCGCGTTCGAGCGAGCCGCTGTTGCGGCCTGAACCGTCCGAGCGCGAAGGGTATGTCCCCAACGTCGTCTATACCTGCGGTGCGATGAGGCACAATGACCAGATCATCCTGCCATATGCCGTGTCGGACACCTTCTCCAGTTTTGCAACGATCAGGATTTCCGCGCTCATGGAAGCGATGCGGCGCTGAGCGCGGCTTTCGCAGTCATTGACGTCAACCGCGTTCGTCAAGAGGTCAGAAGCTCATGGTCCGCGAAACAACCTACGTGGTGCAGGCATTCAACGCCGGCAAGGGTGGAAATCTGAAGGCCGACGCGCCCATCGTCTGCAAGTCGGAAAGCGGCGCGCTGCGAACGGCCGAGAGACTGGCATTGAGCAAGCTCGGCGTCGTCGCGTTCTCGTCCAGCGGCGATCCCGAAATGGGTGATTATGACGATGATCCGACGGTGTTCTTCCGGAAGGGCGAGCTTCCGTCCGGCTTCGACTGAACCCTGGTTGCGATCGAAAAGATATTTGTAAGGGAGCCGACRTGAGCGAGCGACTTGAAACACTGAAGAAGGCCCGTGATCGCATGATCGAGGACAGGGACGCGCATGCGAAGGTGCTGGCCGCGCCTTTTGAGCGCGACACGGCCGAACGGGCGCGCAACAAGTTCGTCGAATTTCAGGCGCTGATTGATGCCCTCGACCGCGCCATCAGCGGCGAAAGCCTGGTTCCAGTCAAAAACTAAACAGCGCAAGGCGAAACCAGCCAATGTCTCGTCGCCGGGGAGCGGTCGCACGCCGTTGGCCGCGACCCCTTATTGCTGCCGTGCCCATGCGACGATCGCCGCCGCATCCGCGCCGGCCTGGGCTTCCCAGGCGGCGATCGTGCTTGTTGCGGCGTTGCGCAGTGCTGCGACGAGGGATTGCGGCGCGGGTTCGGCGATGTTGACGCCGTTGTCGCGCATGCGTGCATAGTTCTCGGCCGTGCGATGGGCGAGCAGCGCGAACTGGCTTTGCTCGGTCTCGGCGGCCGCGGCCAGCACCTCGCGCTGCATCGGCTCGGGCAGCTCCGCGAACGCGTCGCTGCGGACGAAAGCGATCGAGACCGGCATCGCGTAGTTGATGGCCGTGAAGTGCGGCAGGAAGTCCCAGAGCTTGCGTCCCGCACCGCCGTCGCCGGAGGTGAGGAACGCGTTCAGCTGGTGCTCCTTCAATCCGGCAAGCGCTTTGTCCATCGGCAGGAACTGCGCATTGGCTCCGGCCGCGCGCATCACCGCGCTGGAATTGGCGTCGTAGGCCCGCAAGTTCAGGCTCAGTAAATCGTCGGCGCCTGCAAGCGCGCGATCCGACCAGAGGCCCGTCGCCGGCCAGATCGTCAGATAGAGCAGTTTTAAGCCGCGCGCGGAGAAGGCCTTCTCGTAGAGCGGGCGTGCCCGCGCATTGGTGGCGCGAGCGAGGTCGACCGATTGCACGAGGAAGGGCAGGGTGGAGAGACCAAGCACCGGATCGAGGCCGGACAGCGCACCGGCAAAGGCATCCCCGCCGGCGATCCGGCCATCCAGCACCGCGCGCGGCATCTCGCTCGAGTTGATCTTGAGCTCGTTGTCGAAGGCATTGGCCACGGTCACGAAACCGTTGGTGCGCTCGGAGACGCGTTTGGCGAAGGTCACGAGCCCGATACCGGAAATGTTACTCTCGGGATATTCCGTGGTCATCCGCCAGTTGACTTGCGCCATGGCCGGCGCGGCGGTCAGGATGAATGCGGCGAGGGCAAGGAGCGCGCGGATCCCCCTAGCAGGGGAACGCATTGGAAGAAGCTGGTCGGGCGGCATATATTGGCAACTCGTTGAACCATGGCACGATGCCACAACATGGCAGATCATCTTGTCGCATGGCGCGCCGGCCTGCGCCACAGCGATGCTTGGGCAGTGTTGGCGCGAATTGCATCACTCGTCATCGCCGCACTGCTGGCCTCTGCGACGCAGGCGGCGGCGTGGGACAGTTCGCCCGCCAGGACCGATGTCGCCGTTCCCAGCGTCGAGGAACTGGCGATGCCGCCGGCGAAGCCTGCGGATGCGCGCGAGAGCGACACGCGGGAATCGATCTGCCTGATCATCGAGGCGGCCGCGCGCGATGCCAATCTGCCGCTGGAGTTCTTCGCCCGCGTGATCTGGCAGGAAAGCCGCTTCCAGGCCGATGCGGTCGGCCCCATGACGCGCAGTGGCGAGCACGCGCAGGGGATCGCGCAGTTCATGCCGGGCACCGCGAGCGAGCGCGGGCTGCTCAATCCCTTCAACCCGGTGCAGGCGCTGCCGAAGTCGGCGGAGTTCTTGAACGAGCTGCGCAACCAGTTCGGCAATCTCGGCCTTGCGGCCGCCGCCTACAACGCTGGCCCGCGTCGCGTCCAGGAATGGCTCGCCGGCACCGGCGGCATGCCTGAGCAGACCCGCAACTACGTCTACGCCATCACCGGCACGTCGGTGGATGCGTGGGCCAAGGCGGGCAGCACCGGCAAGGGGCCGCCGAGTTCGCCGCCGACGAGCTGCCGCGATCTGATGGCGCTCCTGAAGCGCGCGCCGAACCCGTTCGTCGCCGAGCTCGAGCAGCATGTCGAGCTTGCCGCCGCAAAAATCTGGGGCGTGCAGCTCGCCGCCGGCTTCGACCGCAACAGGGCGCTCGCGATGTATTCCCGCGCCGTCACGCGGCTGAGCGCCGTGATCGGCGACCGCGATCCGAGCCTGCTGTCATCGGTGATGCGCAGCCGCGGCACGCGCGCCTTCTATCAGGTGCGCATCGGTGCCGACACGCGCAACGAGGCGGATGATCTGTGCAATCGGATCCGCAAGGCGGGTGGAGCCTGCTTCGTGCTGAAGAACCGGGGTGTGAGCGGGTAGGGGGCAACTCTCTCTCTCCGTCATTCCGGGCTCGCGCCAAGAGGCGCGCCCCGGAATGACAAGGGGATGGCAAGTCGTGCATGCCAGCCCCGCCGTTCGCTTCCTTGACGCCAGCCACCGCATTGCCCGTTATGCGCGCACGATTCCGTAACCCCGGCCGGCCCTCCCTTGGCGCTTCCACCGCTCGATTCACCGCAATGGCAAAGCCCCTGGCGCGCTTTCGCGTGGGGGCTGCGCTCGATCACGCAGACGATTTTGACCGTCGTCCTGTTCGTGACTTATCTGGGCATCGGTGCGCTCGCCCACGACACCCATTTCAGCCTGGCCTGGGCGCTGGCCTCGACGCTGTTTGTCTGGGCAGGTCCAGCGCAAATCATCCTGATCACCACGCTTGGCTCGGGCGCCACCGTCGTCCAGTCGGCGATCGCGGTGACCGTCAGCGCCATCCGCCTGTTTCCGATGGTGGTGTCGGTCCTGCCCCTGATGCGGACGCCGACGACAAAACGGCGCGAGCTGGTCTTCGCCGCGCATCTCACCGCGGTGACATTGTGGGTCGAGTGCCACCGCTTCCTGCCGCAGGTGCCGCGGGAGCGGCGGATCGCCTTCGTTCACGGGCTCGGCTGCGGTCTCGTCTCGGTGTGTCTCTGCGCCAATACGGTCGGCTATTTCCTCGCCGCCAACCTGACGCAGACGTTGGGAGCCGCGATCCTGCTGCTGACGCCGCTGTCCTTCMTGTTCTCGACCGCGCGCAACAGCCGCGAGGCCGCCGACGTCGTCGCGCTCGCGCTCGGGATTTTGCTGTATCCGTTGGCGGCGAAGATGAACTCCGGCCTCGACATCCTCGTCAGCGGCGTCGTGGCCGGCACGATCGCCTATGGCGTGCACTGGTGGCGGGAGGTGCGCGCATGAGTGTTGCCCAGCTCATCGGTGACTGGCACGCGCTCGCGGTGCTGTTCGTTGCCGGCGTTGTTCCCAACCAGATCTGGCGCATGCTGGGCCTGTGGTTCGGCGGCGGCATCGACGAGGGCTCGGAGCTCCTGGTCTGGGTGCGGGCGGTCGCAACCGCGATTTTGGCCGGCGTCATTGCCCAGATCGTGGTCGAGCCGCCCGGCGCGCTCGCCAGCGTGCCGGACGTGTTGCGGTATGGTGCGGTGGGCGCCGGCCTCGTCGCCTTCCTGCTGACCCGCCGCTCGATCTTCGCGGGCGTGGTGACGGGCGAAGTCTTCATGCTGGCCGGCACGTGGTGGTTGGGCTAAAACGCTCGCGGTACAGCAAGGAACTGGACATATGGTTCGCGAAAACGAGCTGCGTGAGGGCGAGGTCGCCATCGACTTGCCGCCGACGCAGGACGCCGGCCTCGTCTTCATCGGCCGCATCCGCACGCCCTGGACCTCACGGCTGGAAACGCCGCGGCAGGGCCGTACCGACGGCCCGGTGTGCCGGCTCGAAATCTTCGAGCCGTTCGTGGCGGCGATCAAGGGCGTCGACTTCTACAGCAATCTCGAAGTGCTCTATTGGCTCGACAAGTCGCGCCGCGACATCGTCCTGCAAAGCCCGAAGAACAACGAGAAAACCCGCGGCACCTTCTCGCTGCGCTCGCCGGTCAGGCCCAATCCGATCGGCACCTCGATCGTCAAGCTGGTCGGCATCGAGGGCAACGCGATCCTGGTGCGCGGGCTCGATTGCATCGACAACACGCCGCTGATCGACATCAAGCCCGACCGCTGCGAATTCACGCCGCTCGCCGCGCCGCAGGCCGGGGATTTTCAGACGGAGTGATTTCCTCCGTCATTCCGGGGCGTGCCGTAGGCACGAGCCCGGAATCCATCGGGCAGCAATGACGGCGGCGAAATGGATTCCGGGTTCGCGACTGCGTCGCGCCCCGGAATGACGATCAGCTCTTCAGCGCCGCGATCAGCTTGGTCGCGTTCTCTTCCAGCACCTTGACGTCTTCCTTGCRGCTGGCCGGCGGCAGCATCGCGATGCCGTCATGGCGCGGCATCACGTGCATGTGCAGGTGAAACACCACCTGTCCGCCGGCGGCCTCGTTGAACTGCTGCACGGTGATGCCGTCGGCCTTGAACGCCTTCATCGCGGCAGCCGCGATCTTGTGCACGCCGCGGGCGACGTGGGCGTAATCGTCGGGCTTGATGTCGAGGATGTTGCGGGCAGGGGCCTTCGGGATCACCAGCGTGTGGCCGGGCACGCGCGGCATGATGTCGAGGAAGGCGAACACATGCTCGTCCTCGTAGACCTTGTGGCAGGAAAACTCGCCGCGCAGGATTTTTGCAAAGATGTTGTTGGGGTCGTAGGCGGTCATGGCGGCGGCTCMTCGAAATTTTGTGCTTACTGTCACCAGCCACGCGAGGGCGTCAAGGCGCCTCGTCCGCGTCTTTCCGGAACGGGCCCATCTCGGCCAGCTCGCGGCCTGCTTCCGCGACATAGGCGCGCTCGCGCTTGAGGTAATCGTCGATGGCGCGGCGCAGACCCGGATCGGCGATGAAATGGGCGGAGTGGGTCGTCCGCGGCAGGTAGCCGCGCGCGATCTTGTGCTCGCCTTGCGCGCCGGCCTCGACATGCGTCAGGCCGCGTTTGATCGCGAAGTCGATCGCCTGGTAGTAGCAGACCTCGAAATGCAGGAACGGATGATGCTCGACCGCGCCCCAGTTGCGGCCGAACAGCGTGTCCGAGCCGATGAAGTTGATCGCGCCCGCGATCCAGCGGTCGTTGCGGCGGGCCATCACCAGCAGCACGTCGTCGCTCATGGTCTTGCCGATCAGCGAGAAGAATTCCCGCGTGAGATAAGGCCGGCCCCATTTGCGCGAACCGGTCTCCATGTAGAACGCGAAGAACGCGTCCCAGGCTTCCTCGGTGATGTCGCTACCCGTCAGCCAGTGGATGGTGATGCCCGGGGCGAGCGCGTCGCGCCGCTCGCGCTTGATCGACTTGCGGTGGCGCGAGTTCAGGGTGGCGAGAAAGTCGTCGAAGGTCGCGAAGCCGTCGTTGTGCCAGTGGAACTGCTGGTCGGTGCGCTGGAGGAAGCCGTGCTCCGCGAGCAGCTTCCATTCGGCCTCACGCGCGAAGGTGACGTGCACCGAGGAGGCCTTGCTGACGCCGCACAGCGCCACCAGCCCGCCCGCCAGCGCCTCCGCAATACGCTCGCGATCGACGCCGTCGCGGATGAGGAGCCGCGGCCCTGTCGCCGGTGTGAAGGGAACCGAGACCTGGAGCTTGGGATAATAGCGCCCGCCGGCGCGCTCATAGGCGTCCGCCCAGCCGCGGTCGAAGACGTATTCGCCCTGCGAATGCGATTTCAGATAGCAGGGCACGACCCCGGCGACGCGGCCGTCGATCTTGGCCGCGAGGTGCCGCGGCCCCCAGCCGGTGCGGATGGTTGCCGAACCCGACCTCTCGATTGCAGAAAGAAACGCGTGCGAGACGAACGGGTTATAGGCAGGTCTTGAGAGGCCGGCGGAGTCGCCTGGGATCCCGGATGAGGTTCCCCTGCCATGCCCGTTGCAAGCCTTGCCGGGATTTGCGCAGGCGTCCCAGTCGTCAGGTGACACTTCGCCGATGGACGGTACGGCCTCGAGGGTGATTTCGGATGATGCCATCGCGCCAAAGATCGTGCATTGCGGTAGCGACTTCAAGAGGGCGGGAACTGGTTGCCGGGAATGCGGCGCCTGCGCCTGTGCGCAACTCTATCCCGAGTCGT
>NZ_JBFULT010000343.1:0-8202 GCF_054049755.1 Bradyrhizobium sp. P5_C11_2 | reverse complement strand
AGAACTTGATGTCGCCGATCTCGTGCAAGACATAAGCCACCGCGTTGCTGGTGATCAGGTCGACGAACGGCCAGATCACCAGAATGATCCCCATCCACCACACCCCCTGAAGCGTCTCGGACACGAAGATCCGGCCGCGCGCGAAACGATGCACCATGCGGTGAAGGATGCCGATCAACACGGCGAAGAACGAGAGCTGAAGCGCAAATAACGTCCAGAACAGCAACTGGCCGTGGCGCGACATGTCGAGCGGGTTGGCGACGATCCCTGCGCATTTCACCTGCTCGGGACTGAGGCTCGCCGCGATCGAAGCGGAGGCGGTCGTGTTTGCGCGATAAGCGAGCCACACCATCACCGGCAGCGCCGCCCAGATCGCCCAGAACGCAAGATCGAGACGTCGGAACCAGCTCTGCCGGGCCTCGCGTACCGATATCCCCACCACACTCATCTCCAGGCACTCCGCAATTTCCAAGCAATCGCCCTCCCCTAATATGCCTGTTACGCCCAATTGACTCAACCTAAAACGCGATATATTTCTCGTTTATCATGAAATATTTCATGACAACCGACTCACAACGGAGCTCCCATGCGTTCCTTCCTCGTCCGGCACCTGCTCGCGGCGCTGCTGTCCATCTCGCCGCTTGGAAACGCCAAAGCCGCAACGGTCAGCGGTCCAGCCGGCGTCTGGCTGACGCAGTCGGGCGATGCGAAGATCAAGGTCAGCCGCTGCGGCAGTGCGCTGTGCGGCCGGGTCGTCTGGCTCAAGGAGCCGATCGACAAGAAGACGGGGAAGGCACAGCTCGACGACCATAACGCCGATCCCGCGCTGCGCGGCCGCAAGATCGTCGGCATCTCCCTGTTCATCGAGATGCAGGCCGCAGGTGCCAATAAATGGTCAGGCAGGATCTACAATGCCGACGACGGAAAGACCTACGCGAGCACAGTGACCTTGCTGCCATCAGGCAATCTCAACGTCCAGGGCTGCATGGGAACGCTGTGCGCCGGTGAAGACTGGACGCGGTGAGCGGCAGATCGGTCCAAGGCAAGGTCAAAGGCAACATCGAAGGCCGCCCATTTCGGCGGCCGCTGTTTTCCGCGATGCCGTGTCGGATCGAGGGCATCCCGGTCGTCCTTGGGACATGAATGGGCCGTAGRCGCCGAGGTCGGGCCCATCGAAGCAAGAGGATGAAAGAATATGCCCAGCACGATACGTCTACACCGCGTTCTCTCGACCAGTCCGGA
This sequence comes from Bradyrhizobium sp. P5_C11_2, assembly GCF_054049755.1. Classification (NCBI taxonomy): domain Bacteria; kingdom Pseudomonadati; phylum Pseudomonadota; class Alphaproteobacteria; order Hyphomicrobiales; family Nitrobacteraceae; genus Bradyrhizobium; species Bradyrhizobium sp. P5_C11_2. Next base: position 6,960 of record NZ_JBFULT010000343.1, on the reverse strand, counting down.
GAAAGTCTATCGCGCCTTCCTGGAGGCGGATGCGATGGCGAAATGGCTTCCGCCGAACGGCTTCACCTGCACCGTGCATCATCTCGAGCCCAAGGTCGGGGGCACGTTCAAAATGTCGTTCCGGAATTTCACGACGGGCAACAGCCACGCCTTCGGCGGCGAATATCTCGAGCTCGTCCCCGGTGAACGTCTCCGCTACACCGACAAATTCGACGACCCCAATCTGCCCGGCGAAATTCAGGTGACCGTGCTGCTGAAGAAAGTCTCGGTCGGCACCGAGGTGGACATCACACAGGCCGGCATCCCGGACGTCATCCCGCCGGAAGCCTGCTATCTCGGCTGGCAGGAATCGCTGCGCAACCTGGCACGGCTCGTCGAGCCCGAGATCAACCAATGACAACGGCGCTGCGGGCGCGTGACCGTGATGCTTACGCGCCCGCCTTCGGCGCAAGCCCGCCGCTCGCGGTCCAGCGGTCCGGGTCGGGACTGTGCCCGATCAAAGCGAGGCCGTAGGCGATCGACTCGAACTGGTCCCCCGACATCAGCCGCTCGTTGCCGAACCGCTCGGCGAACAGTTTTCGGACGGCGGGCACGAAGGAGGTGCCGCCGGTCAGGAACACTTTTTCCACCTCGCGCGCGGTGATTCCGGCCTCGCCCAGCACCTTGTCGACGGTGGCCCCCAACCGGGCGATATCGTCGGCAATCCAGGATTCGAAGTTTTTCCGCGTGATGGCCGAGCGAATGTCGACCCCGCCGCCCTTGAAGTGGAAGTCCACCTCATCCCGGCCAGACAGCGCGACCTTGGCGTCGGACACCGCGCGGTACAGCGAAAAGCCGAGGTCGAGGTCGACGATGGTGATGAAATCCTCAAGCAGGGCCGGCTTCAGCGCGGTGCGCGACAGCTCCCGCAACTCGCGCAAATCGCCGTTGCTCTTCATCAGCGCGAGTTGATGCCAGCGCGCGAGGTTGGTGTAGTGGCTGTTGGGCACCGGCAGCACCTTGTCGAACGAGCGGAAGCTGGAGCCTTTGCCCAGCCGCGGCGAGACGACGTGGTCGACGATGCGGTAGTCGAACGTGTCGCCGGCGATGCCGATGCCGGCGTGTCCAAGCGGCTCGGCGCGCAAGCTGCCGCCAGCGCGCGAGAAACGCATCACGGAGAAATCGCTGGTGCCGCCGCCGAAATCCGCAACCAGGACCGTGGCGTCGCGCTCCAGCCGGCGGGCAAAGGAGAACGCTGCTCCCACAGGCTCGTAGACATAGCGCGCGTGGCCGGCGCCGAGGCGCTCGAAAGCGGCCCGGTAGCGCTCCATCGCCAGCGCCTCGTCGGGATTGCCGCCGGCGAAGCGCACAGGGCGGCCGACCGTGATGTTTGCCGCCTCGAAGCCGAACCGGTCGCCGCCATGACGCGCCAGCGTGCGCAGGAACGCGGCGAGAAGGTCCTCGAACTTGTAGCGCTGGCGGAACACCTGGGTGGAATTGAAGCTGCTGCTTCCTGCGAAGGTCTTGAACGACTGGAGGAAGCGATAGATGTGGCGTCCCTCGAGGAACTGCTCGATCGCCCACGGGCCGCCTTCAGCCTGGGCTCCGGCTCCCGGCCGGTCCTCCCAGAAGCACAGCGCCGACACATAGACGCTGTGCCGTTGCCCGCCATGATCGAAGCGGATGGCCTCGACCCGGCGATCGTCCGCCGCAAGCGCTACGACCGTATTGCTGGTCCCAAAATCGATGCCGATCGAGACGGCGGGCGAGGCGCTCGACATGAACCACTCTGACAGATGATTGGATAAGGGGGCGGACCACTAGCGGCTTTGCATGAGCCTGCCAAGAGCCCCGGTCCGCGGCGGCGCGGTCGGAATTCGCTCCCATGGCGCGCTTCAGGCCGATCATGCCCCCTGGATCCACGTCTTTTGCCACGGGGGCAGGCATTTTAGAGCCAGCGCCTCGTTTCGGCGGCAACTTTAAGCCCGAAGCGGCCGCTTTAACGCATCATTATGTTGCAATGCGGTAGATTGAATGCTGCTATGCAATGGGATGCATGGACATTGGCATCTGGTATACATAGATTGCCCTTCGAAATGAGACAGCAGTACTGACCGTCTCAAGAAAGGAATTTCCAATGTCCAAGACCGCTTCCGTCGCCCTCGCGCCCTCCGCCTCGCTGTTCGCCCGTTTCATGGCCGCGGTCGACCGCTTCCTGATGGCGAGCGCCGAGATTTCGAATCACAACGGCGACCTGCCCCGCTTCGGCCTGTAAGCAGCGCCTCCCGCGCTGCGAGCGCGACGCGCCGGTTTCAGAACCGTCCACATACTACTTTTGATGAATGGCCCCGCAGGACGGGGCCATTTCTATTTGCGTTGTCCCGAGTCACAGCCGCGGCCGGCGAACGTCCTGCGGCATTTGCGCACGGTGACCGGACCAGCGCTTGAACCTTGGCATAATGAATACAAGAATGCCACTCCAGCGCTCGCAGAAAAATTAGAGGCGCCACGGGAGGCTTTATGACGGACATGGTGCAGGCAACGGCCCCTACTACCGCGCGCGTTAGCGACACGTATCGCTGGGCGCAACTGGCAGTCGGTGTAGCGGCGATGGTGATGATCGCCAATTATCAATACGGCTGGACGTTCTTCGTCCCCGACATCCAGAAGAAGTTTGGCTGGGATCGCGCTTCGATCCAGTGGGCCTTTACTCTGTTTGTCTTGTTCGAGACCTGGCTCGTGCCGGTCGAAGGATGGTTCGTCGACAAATACGGTCCGCGCATCGTCGTGCTGATCGGCGGCATTCTCTGCGCCGCCGGCTGGGCGATCAACGCCCAGGCGACTTCGCTCAACGGCTACTATCTCGGCATGATCATCGCGGGCATCGGCGCCGGCGGCGTCTATGGCACCTGCGTCGGCAACGCGCTGAAATGGTTTCCCGACAAGCGCGGTCTTGCTGCGGGCATCACGGCGGCCGGCTTCGGTGCAGGCTCCGCGCTGACCGTCGCGCCGATCCAGGCCATGATCAAGGACAGTGGCTTCCAGACCACCTTCCTCTATTTCGGCTTGGGACAAGGCATCATCATCTGCATCCTCGCCTTCTTCCTGCTCGCGCCGAAGGCCGGCCAGGTGCCGGTCGTGGTGGCGAACGCCGCGCTGGTGCAGACGCGTCGCAACTACCAGCCGACCGAGGTGCTGCGTCAGCCGATCTTCTGGCTGATGTACTTCATGTTCGTGATCGTCGGCGCCGGCGGCCTGATGGTGACGGCGAACCTGAAGCCGATCGCGGTCGACTGGAAGGTTGACAGCGTTCCGGTGACGCTGATGGCGGTGACGATGACCGCGGTGACGTTCGCAGCCACGATCGACCGCGTTCTCAACGGCCTGACGCGTCCGTTCTTCGGCTGGATCTCCGACATGATCGGCCGCGAGAACACGATGTTCATCGCCTTCGGCATGGAAGGCTTCGGCATCTGGATGCTCTATCTCTGGGGCCACGATCCGATCTGGTTCGTGCTGCTCTCGGGCTTCGTGTTCTTCGCCTGGGGTGAGATCTACTCGCTGTTCCCCTCGACCTGCACCGACACGTTCGGCGCCAAGTTCGCGACCACCAATGCGGGCCTGCTCTACACCGCAAAGGGCACCGCCGCGCTGCTGGTGCCGATCGCCAATTACATGCAGCAGTCGTCGGGCACCTGGGACAGCGTGTTCATCATCGCGGCCGGCGCCAACATCCTGGCCTCGGCGCTGGCGATCGCGGTGCTGAAACCCTGGCGCAAGATCGTGGTCGCGAAATCGACTGCGGCCTGACGCGCTCCACCGCAACCGACTCAAGCAAAACGCCCGGCCTCACGGCCGGGCGTTTTCGTTTTTACAGAATCCGCCTCCGGGTACCATCGACCGCGCGGAACCACGCAGTTTTCTTGCGCTGCGTCACAAGATTCGGCTTGCCTTCTGGAATATGGTATACCAATGTCCTCACCGCGCTTGCGACGATAAGCCACAATATTTGCGACACTGGGTCATCTTGCAATCCCAGGTCGCATCAAATCAGGCGCGTTGGGAGGTTCTTGATGATTTCCAGCACGGACGGCGCCGTCACGGCCGCGCCTCTTCGCACCGGTTTCCGTTGGTTCCAGCTGGCCATGGGCATCGTCTGCATGGCGATGATCGCCAACCTGCAATACGGCTGGACGCTGTTCGTCGATCCGATCGATGCGGCCCACCATTGGGGACGCGCCGCGATCCAGCTCGCTTTCACCATCTTCGTCGTCACCGAGACCTGGCTCGTTCCGGTCGAAGCCTGGTTCGTCGACAAATACGGCCCGCGCATCGTCATCATGTTCGGCGGCGTGATGATCGCGCTGTCGTGGGTGCTCAACTCCTATGCCGACAGCCTCACCCTGCTCTACACGGCTGCAATCGTCGGCGGCATGGGCGCAGGCGCCGTCTACGGCACCTGCGTCGGCAACGCGCTGAAATGGTTCCCCGATCGCCGCGGCCTTGCCGCCGGCGCGACGGCCGCGGGCTTCGGCGCGGGCGCCGCGCTCACCATCGTACCGATCGCGACRATGATCGCATCGAGCGGCTACCAGCACGCGTTCCTCACCTTCGGCATCGGCCAGGGTCTGATCGTGTTCGTGCTCGCCTTCTTCATCCAGCCGCCACGGCTCTCGATTCCGCCGAAGAAGAAGCAGCTCAATCTGCCGCAGACCAAGATCGACTTCACCCCGCCGCAAGTGCTGCGCACCCCCATTTTCTGGGTGATGTACCTCGTCTTCGTCATGGTCGCATCCGGCGGCCTGATGACCGCGGCGCAGATCGGCCCGATCGCGCACGACTTCAAGATCGCCGATACGCCGGTGACGCTCGCGGGCTTCCAGATGGCGGCCCTGACCTTCGCGATCTCGCTCGACCGCATCTTCGACGGTTTCGGCCGCCCGTTCTTCGGCTGGGTCTCCGACACGATTGGCCGCGAGCACACCATGTTCATCGCCTTCGGCACCGCCGCGGTGATGCTCCTGACGCTGTCGGCCTACGGCCATGTGCCGATCGTGTTCGTGCTCGCGACCGCAGTTTACTTCGGCGTGTTCGGCGAGATCTACTCGCTGTTCCCCGCCACCTGCGGCGACACGTTCGGCTCGAAATTCGCCACCACCAACAACGGCATGCTCTACACGGCGAAGGGCACAGCTTCGCTGCTGGTCCCGCTCGCGAGCGTGATCTCCGCAACCTACGGCTGGAAGGCCGTGTTCGTGGTGGCCGTGGCGCTGAATGCGACCGCCGCGCTGATGGCGCTGTTCGTGATCAAGCCGCTGCGGCGTTCCTTCATCCTCGGCAAGGAAGCCGAGAGCGCRAGCACCGCGGCGGGCAACGCCAAGACCGAGACGGCGTAGCAACCACACGCCTCTGCACAAAAGGAAAGGGGCGCAGCAATGCGCCCCTTTCCTTTTGGGGCGCGTGGATAAACGTCAGTATTCCTGCCGCAAGAATTTTCGGATCGGCCAAATCCAATGCTTGACGATTGGCATTATGTATACCACACTTCGTCCCATCATTCACCCAGGGAGGTCGCCATGCTAGTCGGAGACATTCTGCGCAAGAAGACACCGCGCGTCGTCACGGTGCGAATGAACGAAACGGTGGGTATCGCCGCCAAGCTGATGCGCGCCAACAACATCAGCGCCCTGGTGGTCAAGGACGTGGTCCGCTCCGAAGGCAACACCGCCGTCGGCATGTTCACCGAGCGCGACGTGGTGCGCGCCGTCGCGGAGCATGGTGCCAACGCCATCAACGTGAAGGTCTCGCAGCTCGTGTCGGTGCAGCAGCTCGTGTCCTGCTCCTCGACCGATACGATCGAGCACGTCCGGCACCTGATGAACCGCAATCACATCCGCCACCTGCCGGTGATCGACGATTACAGCCTCGTCTCCGTCATCAGCATGCGCGACATCGCGGCTGCCGTCGACGAAGCGATCAACGGCACGCCGCAAGCAGCAGCTTAAAGCGCAACGACCCTTCCCCTGCGACTGCCGGCCCCGGCTCGGATCCTTCCGAGCCGGACCGGATCTTTCGTCCCAAAATTCCGGCCACGCGCGAGGATTTCATGAAGATCTGCATCTACGGCGCCGGCGCAATCGGCGGATATCTCGGGGTTCAGCTCGCGCGCGCTGGCGCCGATGTCAGCCTGATCGCACGCGGTGCGCACCTTGCCGCGATGCGCGAGCGCGGCCTGACGCTGCTCGCGGGCGAGGAGACGCATACCGTCTATCCCCGCTGCACCGATGATGCCGCCGAGCTCGGCGTGCAGGACTACGTCATCATCACGTTGAAGGCGCATTCGATCACCGGCGTGATCGAGAAGATGCAGCCGCTGCTTGGGCCCCACACCCGCATCGTCACCGCGGTCAACGGCATCCCCTATTGGTACTTCCACAAGCACGGCGGCCAATACGAGAACTCGACGCTGGAGAGCATCGATCCCGGCGGGCGGCAATGGCGCGAGCTGGGGGCCGAGCGCGCCATCGGCTGCATCGTCTATCCCGCGACCGAGATCGAGGCGCCCGGCGTGATCCGCCACGTCTACGGCAACAACTTTCCGCTCGGCGAGCCCTCCGGCGAGATCACCGCCGACGTGCAGCGCCTCGCCGACCTCTTCGTCGCCGCCGGCCTGAAGGCCCCGGTGCTCGACCGCATCCGCGACGAGATCTGGCTAAAACTGTGGGGCAATGTCTGCTTCAACCCGATCAGCGCGCTGACCCACGCGACCCTCGACGTGATCTGCACCGATCCTGCCACGCGCGCGCTGTCGCGTGCGATCATGGTGGAGACGCAAGGCATCGCCGAGACCTTTGGCGTCAAATTCCGCGTCGATGTCGAGCGCCGCATCGAAGGCGCCCGCAAGGTCGGCGCGCACAAGACCTCGATGCTCCAGGATCTCRAGCGCGGCCGTCCCATGGAGATCGATCCGCTCGTCACCGT
>NZ_JBFULT010000342.1:0-8205 GCF_054049755.1 Bradyrhizobium sp. P5_C11_2 | reverse complement strand
CGCCGGGACGACGGCGGAGTGTGTAGCAGCGGCGGAATACAGATCGCGTGATTCTACGTTCGCCCTGCAGCACGAACCCGAAGCTCAGCCCTTCTTCGCCGGCTTGCTTGGCGCCGGGTTGAACAGCTTCTTCAGATCGTTCAGGCTTTCCGACAGGCGCGGCCATTCGCAGGAGAACGAGCCCTTGGCGCAGGGCGCGCCCTTCGGCCGCGGCCGCGCGTCGCTGGCTGCGGCCTGCGGGAATTTCGGACGCTCGACCGGCACGGGCACGCGCTCGACCTCGGTTCGCAGCGCGACCTGCTGGACCTGTTGAGGCTGCCGTTCCTGCTGCTCGCGCAGCTGCCGTGCAGCGGCTTCGGCCGCGGCATTGCTGCGGCGCTGGTCGGCGAGATAGGCGGTGTAGAATTCGTCGATCTTCTTCTGCTCCTCCGGCGTCGGGTTGGGCCCGGCGATGTCGAAGGTGCGATCCTGGAGGAAGTCGTAATAGGTGTAGCCGCCGCCCGGCTTGCGCCGGCCGGCGAACTTAGCGTTGCATTCGGCGAGCGCGGCCGTCTTCTCGGCCTTGGTTGAAGATTTCTCGGCGGCGTCGGCGCATGCCTCGAAATCCACCGGCGCGCGCTTCCACCATTGGGCCTGGGCATGCGACGGCGTCAGCAGAAAAAATCCTGCTGCGGCAATCAGAAGCGCCGCACGACGCGTTGCAACTACGTCCGACATTCTACGAGAGCATTCCTTGCAAAACTCAACCCGAACTGAGTCGGGCCAATTTTTGCCCCTTTATCGCCGGCTTGTCACCCATGGAACCCGGGAATTTCATGGCTGCAATGCTGACATTTTTTGCTTGACGTGGCGCGGGAGTCACAGCCGCGCGGCACATGATGCGCTTAGAGTTCTATTGGCTTGAATTCAAGGGGGAATGACCGTCATGAGAGCGCTGGCCCGTCTCGCCGCACTCGCGTTCGCGCTGACTTGCGGCCATGCCTTCGCAGCGGACGAAGATGCGCCCAACCGCAAGCCGGTGAAGGCGATTGCCGACGCGAGGCTCTCGGTCGGCGGCCGCGGAATGCTGCCGCTCTACCTGTCCCGCGACTGGTCGATGCCGCAGCCCGCGATCTCGCGCGCGATCATCGTGCTGCACGGGCGCCTGCGCAATGCCGACGAATATTACATCTCGGCCAACAATGCTCAGGCCGCGGCGGGCGACGACGGCAGGAGCGCGCTCATGGTCGTGCCGCAGTTCCTGGCAGAGATCGATATCGAGGCGTACAAGCTGCCGGAGGATATGCTGCGCTGGTCGCTGGAGGGATGGGAGGGCGGCGATGCCGCGCTTGCACCGAATCCGGTTTCTTCGTTCGAGGCGCTCGATGCGATCCTCGCAAAGCTCTCCGACCGGCGTATCTTTCCAAACCTGAAGCAGGTCGTGGTGGCCGGTCATTCCGGCGGCGGCCAGGTCGTGCAACGCTACGCCATCGGCGGCAAAGGCGAGGCGAAACTGTCGCGCCAGCACATCGACGTGCGTTACGTCGTCGCCAATCCGTCGTCCTATGCGTATTTCAGCGCGGATCGGCCCGTGCCCGCGATCGCCGCATCCTGCCCGGGCTACAACAACTGGAAATACGGCATGGGCGACCGTCCGCCCTATCTCGCGGACGCGACGCCGGCGGCGCTCGAGCAGCGCTATGTCGAACGCGAGGTGATCTATCTGCTCGGGACCCTCGACACCAATCCGAAGCATTCCGCACTGGACAAGAGCTGCATGGCGGAGGCGCAGGGCCCTTACCGCTACGCCCGCGGCCACGCCTATGCTGATGCGATGGCCAAGCGTGACGGCGGGACGCCCAATCACCGGGTCTGGGACGTCGCCGGCGTCGGCCATGACGGCGACAAGATGCTGACCTCGAAATGCGGGCTCGCGGCGCTGTTCGATATTCCGGGCTGCGGGGCGGAGCGCTGACGCGGGCGTCTTGAAGGCGGGTACCTTGAAGGCAGATAGCTTGAAGGGTTGACTCCCGCTGTTACACTTCGTCCCGCGACGCGCGATCGTTCCGCATCATGCCGTCGAAGGCACGGGCGCACCCCGACTGAGACACATCACGCAAGGACTGGACTTTCATGACCATCACCATCGCTGCGACCAGCGTGCCGAAGCCGTCGGCCGATATCATCGAGGGTTTTCGGAATGCGCCGACCTCGATCATTTCCGACAATCTCGCCCGGCTGCCCGGCGCGGTGGGGCTAAGGCCCTATCATCGCGGCGGCAAGCTGGTGGGCACGGCGTTCACCGTGCGCACCCGGCCCGGCGACAATCTCGCCATCCACCGCGCGCTCGAGCTGGTCGGCCCCGGCGACGTCATCGTGGTTGACGGCGGCGGCGACGAGACCCGGGCGCTGGTCGGCGAGATCATGAAGAACATCGCGCAGTGGCGCAAAGCTGAGGGCTATGTGATCGACGGCGCGATCCGCGACGTTGCGGCCTTCGCCGCGGACGACTTTCCCTGCTTCGCCCGCGCCGTGATCCACCGCGGGCCCTACAAGAACGGTCCCGGYGAGATCAACGTGCCTGTGACGATCGGCGGCAGCGTGATTTCGCCCGGCGACATCGTCGTCGGCGATGAAGACGGCGTGGTGTCGTTTCCGGCCGTCGGCGCCGCGGCGCTGCTGGAAGCGGTGCGCGCCCAGATCGTGCGCGAGGAAGAGACGCTGAAGGCGATCCGCGAGGGCCGTTACCAGGGCTCTTATGGAAAATCCTGATCGGAAGAATGATGGGGAGGATGGCGTGAGCCAGAAGGAAGAATTCCACAATCTCGACAATCCCGGCGACGGGCTGTTTCGCGAGCTCGCGGCGGGGGTGACCACGCGGATCTTTGCCGGCGAGCAGGCGATGCTGTCGGTGGTGACGCTGGCCCCGCATGCGCAGGGCACGCTGCACCATCATCCCGAGGAGCAATGGGGCGTGCTGCTCGATGGCTCCGCCATCCGTGTCCAGGGCGATGAGGAAATCCCCGTGAAGAAGGGCGATTTCTGGCGCACGCCGGGCAATGTGCCGCACACGATGCGCGCCGGCCCCGAGGGCGCCCGCGTGCTAGACATCTTCAGTCCACCACGGCCAGAATACAGAAAGCCGGGGTCGGGTTTCGGGACGACCTAAGGCGCCAAGAGCAAAAGCCGGGCGCAAAGACAACAGGGAGGGGACCATGACGATCACACGACGGGCGCTGCTGGCAGCGCCCGCCATCCTCGCGATGGCACCGGCAAGCGCACAGGCCGGCAAGATTACGCTGGTGGTGCCGTTCCCGCCGGGCGGATCGACCGACGCGATGGCGCGGCTGTTGCAGGCCAATCTACAGACAAAGCTCAACCGCATCGTCGTGGTCGAGAACAAGTCGGGCGCGGCCGGCGCACTCGGCGCCGCGCAGGTGGCGAAGAGCCCGCCGGACGGATCGACGTTCCTGGTCACCTTCGATTCCCACGCGGTGATCCCGTCCATCCTCGACAAGCCGCCGGTCGACGTCGAACGCGAGCTGATGCCGGTCTTCCTAATCGGCACCGCGCCTTATGTGATCGCCGCCGGCGCCGGCCGGCCCTACAAGAGCTTTGCCGACGTGGTGGCGGCCTGCAAGGCGACCCCCGGCGCGGTGAAATATGCCTCCGTCGGCATCGGCACGCTCGGCCATCTGGCGATGACCGTGCTCGGCAACAAGGCTGGCGTCGAGATCATGCACGTGCCCTATCGCGGCGGCGGCCCGGCGATGAACGACGTGCTCGGCGGTCACGTCGACCTGATCGCGGGCTCGGCGGCGCTGGTCGGCGCCCAGCTCGGCACCAACATGCTGCGTCCGATCCTGCAGCTCGGCCGCGAGCGGCTGCCGGCGTTGCCGGACACGCCGACCGCGATCGAGGCGGGCTTTCCGGATTTCGAGACGCTGGCCTGGTGGGGCATCTTCGCACCCGCGGGCACGCCTCCGGATGTCGTCGCGGCCATGGCGACCGCGTCCAGGGAGATCCTGAGCGAGCCCGCGACCGCCGCCCAGCTCAAGGAGACCCAGCAGATGACGCTGCTGCTCCAGGACGGCGCCGCCTTCAAGGCCTTCTTCGACAAGCAGGTCGCCTATTGGGGCAAGGTGGTCCGGGACAACAATATCAGGGCATGAGAGGCCTATTCCCGGGATTGCCATCCCGGGTCCAGTGCGCTCGCGCGGGCTTGAGCGTCAGAGCATCTTGCCGACGATCTTTGTCATATCTGCCGCTGAAAACGCGCGTAGCGTTTCGGTGCGGACATTGCCGAGTGCGCTGAGACTAAGGCTGAGCGACATCGCGGCAGCCTCATCTGGAGCCTCGAGAACGGTTACAACGTCATATCGTCCCTGCGTCCAGACGATCTCTCTCACGGTCACTCCGAACGTTTTGGCCATCTCCTTGAAGGCGTCGGCCCGCTTCGGCGAGTCCTTGACGTTGCGGACTCCCTGATCCGTGAAGTTTCCCAGCACGACATAGGTTACCATGGTCGTCCTCCCTGGTTAGAAACCCAGATACAATTCTCGCTTGAGGCAACCGCGCCGAGCTTGCCACGGCGGCTGGGATAGCGCTACTTGCGCGTTGTGAACGTCAGCGGATGTGACTTATTCGGTCAGGACAACGGCCGCGCGAAACTGAGCTCATGGCCGTCGGGGTCGGTGAGATGGAAGTAGCGCTCACCCCATTCGGCATCGCGCGGCGTGGTCGACGGCTGCCACCCGGCAGCGCGTGCGCGCTCGTAGGTCCCGTCGACATCGTCGACGTAGAAGATGATGCGGCCCCACCAGGACCAGCGCTTGTCGTCCGGCTGCGCCGTCAGGTTGAGATAGCCGGTGCCGGCGCGAAAGCTGGTGAATGCAGCGGCTTCGCCGCCATACAGGAGTTCGAACCCGAGCGAACGGTAGAAGTGCACGGCGCGCGCCATGTCGTGGGTGCCGAGTGTGATGGCACTGATGCCCTCGATCATGGTGCCGGCTCCTGGACGCGGTTTTGGGCAGGGGGACCATGGTACACCCCTCAAACGCAGTTTGACGACCATCGGCGCGGCGCATCGCGGACCCCGTCTGGCGACTGGCGATCCCAATTCTGCTCTGCTAAGAGGAGTCGAAACCCGCCTCCCGCGGGTTCCGCGGTCCCGTAGCTCAGCCGGATAGAGCGGCGGTTTCCTAAACCGTAGGTCGGAAGTTCGAGTCTTCCCGGGATCGCCATTTTCCGACAGTCGCGCGCCGCCACGAGCGCGCAATGCTGGTATCCCCACCAAATAGCTTTCTATCGTGACGTGTGCCGACAGCCGGCTAGAATACGGCGGGGTGCAGGGGGCCCTTGCATGACGGATTTGTGGTTCTACGCGGACGGCGGGCAGCAGCGCGGCCCGATCTCGATTTCGGAACTCCTTACGCTCCTCGCTCGTATCGCCGATCCTCGGCGTGTGATGGTCCGGCGGCACGGCTTCGAGGATTGGAAGCCGGTCGAGGAGGTGCACGAGATCGCGCAGCAGCTTCTTCAATCGCCGCCGCAAGAGCCGGCATCACCACCGGCGGCCGTCGTTCGGGAGCCCGCCGTTCTCGCCGAGGACGCTACTGCCTTCAAGGATGTCCAGCCCGAGATGACCGGCATCAGCGGTTGGCTCGCGCTTCTCGCGTTCGGCCAGGTGATGGGCATCCTGCGCCTGATCTTCAACGTCGGACAATATGTGCAATCGATCGACGACAAAGTCTGGACTTACTTTCCGACGGTGATCTGGAGTGAAATGCTGATAAACGCCGCCATGATCGGCTTCGCGATCTGGACAACGGTGCTCCTGTTCAGACACTCCCACAGGTTTCCAGCCTTCTTCATCGTACAAATGATCTGCGCGGTGCTGATGCCGCTCGTCGATCTCCTCTGCGTCGCATCGTTTTTTTCCGCCGCCCTCAATCGCCCGGTCAGCGATTTTTTCATCATCGAACCTCAACAGGTCGGACAAACGGTTGTCGGTGCAATCAGTGCCACGATTTGGATAACGTACGTCCTTCGCTCCCGCAGAGTCGCGAATACGTTCACGAAGTAGACCCGCCTTATGACGCGCGTGCCGGAGGGGCTGTTCTCCTGGTTTTCCTGCCCGTCAAGTCCCCAATAAAAAAAGAACCAGGCCGCCCAGTTGCGAATTGTTCGGGCCGTGCGTCGTCAGCGATCTCAGGGAGTCCCGAAGTGCCGGCGAGCACGGCGCGAAGATGTCACCACATCGAGCTATGGGCAGGGGTGTTGCTTGCCATCGTAGCCGAGATACGTTCCCGTAGCCGGGTTGTACGAGCGGTATTTTTGTTCGCAATAGGACGTGGCATCAGCAGCGTTGTCGTAGTCGCCGTAGAAGCCGTCGTCGTAGTCGCCATAGTAAGGCAAGCCCGAATACGCGCCCAATGCGAAGGCGCCAAGGCCAAGACCCCCGCCGTAAGCCCATGCGTGGCGGTAGCGATGCCGGAACCCGGCATGATGAAAATGACCGCCATGGAAGCCGGCCGCGACGGGACGTCCGGCCTGATGGAGACCACCGGGCGCATGGAAGCCGCCAGCGGCCCCGACATGACCAACGCCGCCGTGGAAGCCTCCGCCTCCGAAGTGCCCACCACCGTGAAATCCGCCGCCGCCTCCGAAATGTCCGCCACCGCCCCCGTGTCCGCCGCCGCCATGTCCACCGCCGCGCGCAGAGGCAGCCGCTCCCGGCGCCAGGGCGGCGCAAACAGCGATCACGCCAAGCAATTTCAGTCGTTTCATCGTTTTTCTCCAGCTACACGATTTCGGCCACGTCGCAACCTTTGCCGGACACTCATTGGCCCGAGAACTGCCGACGGACTCCATGTTCGCCGGATGCGCTCCCGCCGTCTTTTCAATAGGCCGCCGATGTTTCAGCTTCGCACGTGAAGTCGGACTCCGAGCGAGCAGACGCGTGCATTCGCGGTCGATGCCGGCAATGTTGCCAGGCATGGGGCCGACTTCCCGGGATCGCCATTTTTTCATGGGTAATCGTCGCTGTTTGCCACACTCGTCGGCGCAAAAATTGCTAGAAGCGAAAGACTTCCCTCCTGGCCTTGCCGACGTGCCGGCCACGCCTCACTGCCCCATCCGGAGATAACAATGCCTTTCGACTTGATCCTGCGCGGCGGCCGCGTGGTCGACCCGTCCCAGAAGCTCGATGCCGTGACCGATGTCGCCTTCGCGGGCGGCAAGGTTGCTGCGGTCGGCAGCGGGCTCAAGGCGGATCCGGGCACCGAGGTGCGCGACGTTTCGCAGCTCATCGTGACGCCGGGACTGATCGATCTCCACACCCATGTCTATTGGGGCGGCACCTCGCTCGGCATCGACGCCGAGGAGTTTTGCCGGACCTCCGGCGTCACCACCGCGGTCGATACCGGCAGTGCCGGCCCCGGCAACTTCGCCGGCTTCCGCAAGCATGTGATCGAGCCGAGCCAGGTCCGCATCCTCGCTTATCTGCACGTCTCGCATGCTGGCATCTTCGGCTTCTCGCACAAGGTGATGGTCGGCGAGAGCGAGGAATTGCGGCTGATGAATCCGATCGATGCGGCCAAGGTGGCGGATGCCAACCGCGATCTCATCGTCGGCATCAAGGTGCGCGTCGGCCTGCACGCCTCGGGCACGTCGGGGATCGTGCCGCTCGACATCGCGCTCGAGGTCGCGAACGAGGTCGGCATGCCCCTGATGGCGCATATCGACCATCCGCCGCCGAGCTACGAGGAGGTGCTGGCCCGCCTTCGTCCGGGCGATGTGCTCACCCACGCATTCCGGCCGTTCCCCAACACGCCGGCGACCGCGCAAGGCACGGTGAAGAGGGCGGTGCTGGACGCGCGCGAGCGCGGCGTGCTGTTCGACATCGGCCACGGCAAGGGCTCGTTCGCGTTCAAGACCGCGCGCGCCATGCTCGCCAACGGCTTTTATCCCGACACCATCTCTTCCGACATCCATCTTCTGTGCATCGACGGCCCGGCCTTCGACCAGGTGACGACCTTGTCGAAATTCCTGTGCATGGGCATGCCGCTTTCGGACGTGATTGCGGCGTCGACCGTCAACGCGGCAATGGCGATGCGGCGTCCCGAGCTCGGCAGCCTCAAGCCCGGCAGCGCCGGCGACGCCACGCTGATCTCGATCAAGCAAGGTCAGTTCGACTACGAGGACGTGGTCGGCGAGCACCTGATC
>NZ_JBFULT010000341.1:0-8223 GCF_054049755.1 Bradyrhizobium sp. P5_C11_2 | reverse complement strand
TCACCATCAATGACCGCGGCCCGTTCATTCGCGGCCGTGTCCTCGACCTCTCCACCGGCGCTGCCCGCGCCATCGGCCTGACCGGCGCCGGCGTCGGCCGCGTCACCGCCGAGGTCGTCTCCTAAGGCCCTCGACGCGCGCGCAGGCCTCGCCATCGGCTGCTGCCGTGTGAGCGGCGGGGTCATCGGGTGAACAAGCCCGCCGTCTTGGGGGACGGCGGGCTTTTTCTATTCTCGGTCATTCTGGGGCACGCGAAGCGTGAACCCGGAATCTCGAGATTCCGGGTTCGATGCTACGCATCGCCCTGGAATGACGGCAAAGGCCTACAAAAAGCTCTGCGGGTCGACGTCGACCTCGAGCTTTTGATTGCCCTTCGGCTTCGGGCTGACGGCGAGCCAGTTGCGCAAATAATCCGACAGGTCGAAGCCGCGCGCCGATTTCACCAGGATGCGGAAGCGATAGCGGCCCTTGATCACGGCGAGCGGCGCCTCTGCCGGACCCAGCACCTGCACGCGCTCGTCGCGCGGCGCCAGCGCAACCAGCCTGCGGCCCAAACCTTCCGCGCTCGGACGATCGCCGGCGGAGATGATCAGGCTCGCGAGCCGGCCGAACGGCGGATAGAGCGTCCGTTCGCGCAAATCGATCTCGCTGTCGTAGAAGGCCTCGCGGTCGCAGGCGATCAGCGCCTTCATCACGGGATGGTCGGGCTGGTGCGTCTGGAGATAGCCGACGCCGCGGCCCTGCTCGCGCCCGGCACGGCCGATCACCTGGTTGAGCAATTGCCAAGTGCGTTCCGACGCGCGCGGATCGCCATTGGACAGGCCCAGATCCGCATCAACCACGCCGACGAGATTGAGCCGGGGAAAATTGTGGCCTTTGGCAACAAGCTGCGTGCCGATGATGATGTCGACGCGGCCCTCGGCGATGTCATTCAGCTCCGAGCGCATCGTTTCGATCGAGGTGATGAGATCGCTCGACAGCACCATGGTCCGCGCGTCCGGGAACAGCGCGGCCGCCTCCTCCTGCAAGCGCTCGACGCCGGGACCGACCGCGACCAGCGATTCCTCCGCCGCGCAGTGCGGGCAGGTCTGCGGGCGCGGCATCGAGAAGCCGCAGTGATGGCAGACCAGCCGCTGCCGGAAGCGATGATCGACCAGCCAGGCGTCGCAGATGGTGCAGGCGAAGCGATGGCCGCAGGCGCGGCACAGCGTCAGCGGCGCGTAGCCGCGGCGATTGAGGAACAATAGCGCCTGCTCGCGCCGTTCGATCGCGGTCTTGATCTCGGAGGCCAGGCGCGGCGAGATGAAGCGGCCGCGCGCCGGCTGCTCGCGGCGCAGATCGATCGCCTCGATATGCGGCATGTGCTGGCCGCCGAAGCGCGACGGCAGCGCGATGCGCTGATAGCGGTTCTTGCGCGCATTGACCTCGGACTCGACCGATGGCGTCGCGGACGCCAGCACGATCGGAATCTTGGCGATATGCGCCCGCACCACCGCCATGTCGCGGGCGTGGTAATGCACGCCGTCCTCCTGCTTGTAGGCCTGGTCGTGCTCTTCATCGACGACGATCAGCCCGAGATTGGCGTAGGGCAGGAACAGCGCCGAGCGCGCGCCGACCACGACGGGCGCGCTGCCGTCGGAGATCGCGGCCCAATTGCGCGCGCGGGTGCGCGGCGTCAGTTCCGAGTGCCATTCCAGCGGCCGCGCGCCAAAGCGTTGCGCGAAGCGGTCGAGGAACTGGCCGGTCAGCGCGATCTCCGGCATCAGGATCAGCGACTGCCGGCCGCGGCGGATGTTCTCGGCGACCGCCTCGAAATAGACCTCGGTCTTGCCCGAGCCGGTGACGCCGTCGAGCAGCGCCACGTGAAAGGTGCCGTTGGCCGCGAGCGCACGCATCGCATCGACCGCGGACAGCTGCAGCGGCGTGAACTCCGGCCGGCCAAAGCCGGGATCGGGTGCCGGCGGCGGCGGAGGCGGCGGCAGCGGCTCGACCGTCAGCGTGCCCTCGTCGACCAGACCGTCGATCACGCCCGCGGACACGCCGGCTTCCTTGGCGGCCTCGGATTTGCCATGCAGCAGCCGGTCGGACAGCAGCTCGATGACGCGCTGCCGCGCCGGCGTCAGCCGCCGCGGCGGATCGCCGACCAGGCGCACGCCGGCGCGCACCCGCTCGGGACCGAGATTCTCGCCCATCCGCAGGCACATGCGCAGCACCATGCCGCGCGGGCTCAGCGTGTAATTGGCGACCCAATCGACGACCGAACGCAGCTCGGGTTTCAAAGGCGGCAGATCGAGCTTCTCGCTGACCTCCTTGAGCCGGTTGTGCAGGCGTGGATCGGGATTGGCATTTTCGGCCCAGACCACGGCGAGCACCTCGCGGGGCCCAAGCGGCACGCCGACGAGATCGCCCGCCTTCAGCTCCATGCCGCGCGGCACCTTGTAGGAATAGGTCTGGTCGAGCGCGACCGGCACCAGCACGTCGACCATGCGGGTCGCGTTGGCGGAGGCGGCACTGCGCGGCAAGTGATCCATGAATGGTCTTTGGCGGAGAATCGGAACCCGGGGCTTCAAGGCTAGCCGCGGCAGGCGGCCTTAGCGAACGATAAACGAGTGTGATGCGATATACTGTGCGGAATCACCAGGTCCAGAGCTCATGAGCAAAGCGGCCGCCCCACACATCGAGCTCGCCAGCGCCGATCCCTCGATCGCGCAGGAGATGGCGCGCTGGCTGTCGCATCTCGGCGCCGAACGGCGGCTGTCGCCGAAGACGCTGGAGGCCTATGCCCGCGACTTGCGGCAGTGCCTCGATTTCCTCTGCACCCATTGGGGCGAGCGCGTGACGCTGGCGCGGTTTGCCGCGCTCGAGGCCACCGACATCCGCGCCTTCATGGCGATGCGCCGCGCCGACGACATTGCCGGCCGCTCGCTGATGCGGGCGCTCGCCGGCCTGCGCTCGTTCGGCCGTTTCCTCGAACGCGAGGGCAAGGGCAAGGTCGGCGCCTTGTCGGCGATCCGCGCGCCGAAGGTAGCAAAAAGCCTGCCCAAGCCGCTGCCGATGGCGTCGGCCAAACGCCTTGCGGACGCCGACGAGCGCGCCGGCGAGGAGCGCGAGAGCTGGATCCTGGCCCGCGACGCCGCCGTGATGGCGCTGCTCTACGGCTCGGGCCTGCGCATCTCCGAAGCGCTCGGGTTGAAGCGCCGCGAAGTGCCGCGGCCCGGCGAAGGCGACGTGCTCGTCGTCACCGGCAAAGGCAACAAGACCCGCATGGTGCCGGTGCTGCAAAACGTACTCGCGCTCGTGCAGGAATATGTTTCGATGTGCCCGTATCCGCTGCCCGCGGAAGGCCCGATCTTCGTCGGCGCGCGCGGCGGCCCGCTGAGCCCGCGCATCATCCAGCTCGCGATGGAGCGGCTGCGTGGCGCGCTCGGCCTGCCCGACAGCGCCACGCCGCAYGCGCTCCGCCATTCCTTTGCGACGCACCTGTTGTCGCGCGGCGGCGATCTGCGCGCGATCCAGGAACTGCTCGGCCATTCCTCGCTGTCGACCACGCAGATCTACACCGGCATCGATTCCGAGCGGCTGCTGGAAGTCTATGCGAGCGCGCATCCGCGGCGGTGACACACTGATGTCACAACTCCCTTGCCTCTTGCGCGGCGCCCGCGGTTCGGTCAATCGTGGGGAACCGAGGCAGGAGGGACATCATGAGCGCACATGAAAGCATGGAGCACGCCGAGCACGCCGAACACGCGTCCGGCTCGAACAAGAAGATCGCCCTTCTGATCGCCGTGCTGGCGCTGTTCCTGGCGATCTCGGAAACGCTCGGCAAGGGCGCCCAGACCGAATCGATCAGCAAGAACGTCGAGGCCGCCAATCTCTGGGCCTTCTTCCAGGCCAAGACCATCCGTCGCACCGTGGTGCTGACCGCGTCCGAGCAAGGCAAGCTCGCGCTGGCCGGCACCACCGACGAGGCCCTGAAGCCGGTGCTGCAGAAGCAGGTCGAGGACTGGACCAAGACCGCGGCGCGCTACCGCTCCGAGCCGGAGACGGGCGAAGGCACCGAGCAGCTCGCCGAGAAGGCCAAGCACGCCGAGCACGAGCGCGACGAGGCGACCGCGAAGTATCATCATTTCGAGCTGGCGTCGGCCGCGTTCCAGATCGGCATCGTGCTGGCCTCGGCCACCATCATCACCGGCATCTTCGCGCTCGCCTATGTCGGCGGCATCCTGACCCTCGCCGGCATCCTCATGACCGCGTTCGGCCTGTGGTGGCCGCATGTGCTGCATCTGCATTGAGGAATTAAGGCAGCTTACTCCGCCGTCGTCCCGGCGAAGGCCGGGACCCATACCGCGTGATCTATCGATTGCGGATGATGGGAGTACCGAACGGCGAGTCTTCGCCAAACTTCTCCCTGGGGTTATGGGTCCCGGCCCCCCGTGCGCAATTGCGCACTAGGCCGGGACGACACCTGGGAATTGGTGCGAGCCTGAACTCACAACAGCGCTTACCGCGCTTCGTGCACGCTCTTGCGGAAGCGCTGGATCAGGCGGAGGGTGCGCGAGGACCAGCCTTCGCCGTTGCCGGTGATCAGCTCCCTGATGCGCCGCTTGATCGGATCGACCAGCTCGGCCGCCTTGGCGCGTAGCTTCATCACGAGATCGTAGAGCCGCTCGAACCAGGCCATCTCCATCAGCTTGTCGCGCGTCACGTCGAAGACGAAGGCGGTGACGCCGACGCCGAGCAGCTTCGCGAACAGGATCGTGAAGACCGCGCTGGTCCAGTATTCGTGCGTGAGCAGCCACAGGCCAACCAGCTTCAGCGGAAACAGCGGAATGATGGGGACCGCGAACACGATCAGCGTCATCGCCGGCGACAGCGCGTCGACGCGCTCAGTCAGCCATTGCTTGAACCGCGCGAGCGGAATCAATGCGACAACCCGCGCGACGATCGGCTCGAGATGGTCCCACAGCCAGGCTTCGATCAGGAAGATGATCGCCAGCAGGACCCAGACCGGTTGAAGAAGGCGGCGCAGCATGTGTTGTCCCGCCCGAAACGGCTCGGGGCGTCGCCTACATATGGATGGCCCGCTTGCCGACTGCAAGCGCAGCCTCCTTGATGGCCTCGGAGCGGGTCGGATGCGCGTGGCAGGTGCGCGCGAGATCTTCCGCACTGCCGCCAAATTCCATAAGAACACACGCTTCATGGATCATTTCGCCGGCTTCGCGGCCGATAATGTGCACACCGAGCACGCGATCGGTCTTCGCATCTGCGAGAATCTTCACAAAGCCGTCGGTGGTCTGGTTGACCTTGGAACGGCCATTGGCGGTGAACGGAAACTTTCCGACGGTATAAGCCACGCCAGCCTGCTTCAGTTCCTCCTCAGTCTTGCCGACGGCAGACACTTCGGGCGTGGTATACACGACGCCTGGGATAACGTCGTAGTTCACGTGCCCGGACTGGCCCGCAATGATTTCCGCGACCGCAACGCCTTCGTCCTCGGCCTTGTGCGCGAGCATGGGGCCCGCGACGACGTCGCCGATGGCATAGACGCCCTTCACGCTGGTGGCAAAATGCGGGTCGATCTGGACGCGGCCCCGGTTGTCGAGCGCGACGCCGGCTTCCTTCAGGCCGAGGCCGTCGGTGTAGGGCACGCGACCGATGCAGACCAAAACGATGTCGGCTTCGATGGATTCAGCGGCGCCGCCGGCGGCGGGCTCGATGGTCGCCTTCAGCGTCTTGCCGGAGGTGTCGACGCCGGTGACCTTGGCCCCGAGCTTGAACGCAAAGCCCTGCTTTTCCAGGATGCGCTGGAACTGCTTGGCGATCTCGCCGTCCATGCCAGGCATGATGCGGTCCAGGAATTCGACGACGACGACTTCGGCGCCGAGACRCTTCCACACCGAGCCGAGCTCGAGGCCGATCACGCCGGCGCCGACGATCAGCAGCTTGCCGGGGACCTTGTCCAGTGACAATGCGCCGGTCGAGGACACGATGCGCTTCTCGTCRATCTCGATGCCTTTGAGGCGCGCGATGTCCGAGCCGGTGGCGATGACGATGTTCTTGGTCTCGACCATTTGCGACTTGCCGTCGGCGGAGACTTCCACCTTGCCGGTGCCGAGAATCTTGCCGGTGCCCTTGAGCACGTCGATCTTGTTCTTCTTCATCAGGAACTCGACGCCCTTGACGTTGCCGTCGATGCCCTGCTGCTTGAAGTTCATCATCGCCGGCAGCTCGAGCTTCGGCGCGGAAACGGAAACGCCCATCTTGGCGAAGGAATGCGCGGCTTCCTCGAACATCTCGGAGGCGTGCAGCAGCGCCTTCGACGGCATGCAGCCGACATTGAGGCAGGTGCCGCCGAGCGTGGCGTCCTTTTCCACCACGGCGACTTTCATGCCGAGCTGGGCTGCGCGCACCGCGCAGACATAACCGCCCGGTCCGGTGCCGATGACGACGAGATCGTAGGTAGCCATGAGAGAAAGTCCCGTAGGTTTAGCGTGATGAGGATGTGTCAGCGTCCGCCGGACACATCGAGAATGGCTGAGGTGACGTAGGAGGCATCGTCCGACATCAGCCAGACGATGGCGTTGGCGATTTCCTCGGCGGTGCCGACGCGCTTCATCGGCACCAGATGGGCCAGACGATGGGCGCGGTCGGGCTCGCCACCGGCGGCGTGGATTTCGGTGTCGATCAGGCCGGGCCGGATCGCGGCGACGCGGATGCCTTCGTTCGCGACCTCATAGCCGAGCCCGACGGTGAAGGAATCGACCGCGCCCTTGGAGGCGGCATAGTCGACATATGTATTCGGCGCACCAAGTCTGGCAGCAACCGATGACAGATTGACGATGACGCCGCCCTGGCCGCCGTGCTTGGTCGACATCCGCTTCACGGCTTCGCGCGCGCAGAGAATCGAGCCGGTGACATTGACCGCCATCACGCGCTGGATGCGCTCGGCCGACATCTCGTCGACGCGCACGCCGCTCTGGCCGACGATGCCGCCATTGTTGACGAGCGCCCCGAGCGTGCCGAACTTGTCGGCTTGCTTGAACAGTTCGAGGATGTCGCTTTCCTCGGCGACATCGCATTTCACCGCAATGGCCTTGCCGTTGCTGGCCTCGATCAGCGAGACCACTTCGTCGGCGGCCGTCTTGTTGCTGGCATAGCCGACGACGACACGGAAGCCGCGCGCGGCCGCCGCGATCGCGGTCGCCCGCCCGATGCCGCGGCTGCCGCCGGTGATGACAACGACCTTATCCGTCACGCTCGCCTCCATCTTTCGACAAACGCCGTCGCCCATACAGGCGACGGCGCTTTCAAGGCATCAGAAATCAGAGGTCCAGCACCAGCCGCGCCGGATCTTCCAGGCTCTCCTTGACGCGGACCAGGAAGGTGACGGCTTCCTTGCCATCGATGACGCGGTGATCGTAGGACAGCGCCAGATACATCATCGGACGGACCTCGATCTTGCCGCCGATCGCCATCGGCCGCTCCTGGATCTTGTGCATGCCGAGGATGCCGGACTGCGGCGCGTTCAGGATCGGGGTCGACATCAGCGAGCCGTAGATGCCGCCATTGGTGATGGTGAAGGTGCCGCCCTGCATCTCGTCGATCTTGAGCTGGCCGTCGCGGGCGCGGCGACCGAAATCGGCGATGCCCTTTTCGATGTCGGCGATCGACTTGTGGTCGCAGTCGCGCACGACAGGCACGACGAGGCCCTTGTCGGTGCCGACGGCGACGCCGATGTGGTAATAGTTCTTGTAGATCAGGTCGGTACCGTCGATCTCGGCGTTGACGGCCGGGATGTCCTTCAGCGCCTGCACGACGGCCTTGGTGAAGAAGCCCATGAAGCCGAGCTTCGAGCCGTGCTTCTTCTCGAACGCGTCCTTGTAGTGCGCGCGCAGCGCCATGACGTTGGTCATGTCGACCTCGTTGAAGGTCGTGAGCATCGCAGCCGTGTTCTGGACGTCCTTGAGGCGGCGCGCGATGGTCTGGCGCAGCCGGGTCATCTTGACGCGCTCCTCGCGGGCGGCGTCATCGGCCGGCGACGGCGCGCGGACCTGGACGGCGGCGGCCGGCTGGTTGACCGGGGTCGGCGCGGAAGCGGCGCGCTCGATCGCGGCGAGCATGTCGCCCTTGGTGACGCGGCCGTCCTTGCCGGAGCCCGGAACGGTCGAGGCGTCGATGCCGGTCTCGGCGGAAAGCTTGCGCACGGACGGCGCGAGCGGCGCG
>NZ_JBFULT010000340.1:0-8241 GCF_054049755.1 Bradyrhizobium sp. P5_C11_2 | reverse complement strand
ACAGGCTGAAGGCGCCGATCGCGCATACGTCGCGGGCCAAGGATTTTCTCGAGTTTGACAATCCCTACAATATCGGAATGACCGGGATGCTCGGCAACGAGGCCGGGTACCACGCCTTGCTGGACTGCGACGCGTTGCTGATGCTGGGCGCAGACTTTGCCTGGCGGCAATTCTACCCGGACAAGGCAAAGATCGTGCAGGTCGATATCGACCCGACTCATCTGGGACGGCGTCATCCGATCACGAAGGGCGTCGTCGGCGACGTGAAGGCGACGCTGGAGGCATTGCTGCCGAAGCTGGTCGAGCGCACCGACGCCTCGTACCGAAGCGCGTATGTCAAGCGCTACGCGACATATCGGGAAGCTGAACGGGCCAAGGTTGCTGCCGGTCGCGATGGCAGCATTCCCGGAAGTCATCTGACACAGGTGATCAGTCGCCATGCGGCAGAGGATGCTTTGTTCACGGCCGATGACGGCACTCCGGCCGCCTGGGCCTATCGCCATATCGAGGCGAACGGGCGGCGTCGCATTTTCGCGAGTCTGCTTCATGGAACGATGGCCAACGGCATGCCGTCGTCCATCGGGCTCCAGAAGGCAGAACCCGGCCGGCAAGTCGTATGCATGGCGGGCGACGGCGGGATATCGATGCTGTTCGGAGACCTGATGACGATCGTCCAACAGGAGTTGCCGATCAAGATCGCCGTCTATGACAACGGCAAGCTCGGCTTTGTCGAGATCGAGCAAAAGGCGGAGGGCATGCTCGATACTTTCACGAAGTTGAAGAATCCGAATTTCGCAGGTGTCGCGCGCGCGCTGGGTCTCTGGGGCCAGACCATTTCGCACGCGGACGAATTGGAGACCGCGGTCAAGGACTGGCTGGCGCAGCCGGGACCAGCGCTTCTGCACGTGCACGTCAACCCGATGCAGCTCGTCATGCCGCCATTCATGCAGGTCGAACCTGCTGTCGGGATGGCGCTTTATTCCGCGCGTGCCGTCCTGCATGGCCGCGGAGGAGACGTCTGGGAGATGGTGAAGGAGAATTTCCTCTAGTCGAGGGTCGCCGTCCCTCAGCAGCAGTGTGGCAGCCCGATCGCTTCGCCGCGCAGCATGAGAGCGGCCAAGCATTGCCGTCATGGGTCGATCGAGATTACCGAAATCGCCGGAGCCATCGGCTTTGCCCATGGCGAGGTATCTTGCGGTTGTCGGGGGCGCACTCGCCGTTCTTCTGCTGATCGCCGGCCGGTCCTTGCCGGAGCTGCCGGACAGATTTCCCGATCGGCCGGACAGCATCGGCGCGGCGGCCATCCGGATCGAATCCGCGCGCAAATGGCCGGAGAAGGTCGTCCTGGATACCAGCCAGCCGACATTCTTTCCCCCGTCCGTCGATGTGGCGCCGGCCCCGGACCTGGTCGAGCGTGTGCCCGATGAAAGGACGGATCAGCCGGACGTCGACCCTCAGGCCAACGCGGTGGTGAGGTCGAAACCGGATGTTCGGCCGATCGTTGCCGAGCATCCGTCCGTGCGAGCCAGGCATAAGAGGTCCAGGGCAATTCCGTCGATTCGTGTGGCAAGAGTTCGCAGTCCCAATGAGCTCCAGAGACCGGCCGAGGGGTGCTGCTGGTTCGAGTCGATGGACAGGCGGGCACCATCGAGACCTGCCTCGCGCAATCGCGTCGCGCGTCGTGACTCATGGACAGGATGGCATTTTCCGGAGGCAAATTGAAAGTCGGGGTTGTTCCGCCGGCCTCGTCCCTTGTCTTTCTGTTGATCTCACATCCAACATGCGCACGAATGTACAATACCGGCAGTCTTGGGCCGTTATGCTCGGAGCGATCACGTCGAAATGCCGGGGCGGGCTCTGGACGTCGTAAACGGAGGCGCTGCGCAGGCGGGTCGTCGGCGGAAGAGATGCCGCGTGTTCGAGCTTCGGTGCATTGACGATGAAGATTCTCGCGACGCTCCCGACCAAAGGCCGAGATCTCCGGCTGGACCTGTTCCGAGGTGTCGCCAATTGGGGAATCTTCCTCGATCATATCCCCAACAACATCGTGAACTGGGTGACAACGCGGAATTACGGCTTCAGCGACGCTGCGGATCTCTTCATCTTCATTTCCGGCTACACTGTTGCCTTCGTCTTCGCGCGGATGATGCTCGAACGCGGGTTTATCATCGGCGCAACGAGGCTTCTGAAGCGGGTCTGGCAGATCTACGTCGCGCACGTCTTCCTTTTCGTGCTCTATCTCGCCGAAATCGGATATGTCGCGCAGAGCTATGGTGATTCCGGCTTCACCGATGACTTCAACATACGCGGCTTCCTCGAACATCCCGCGCAGTTCCTGTTCGAGGGGCTGATACTTCGCTTCAAGCCGGTGAACATGGACGTGCTGCCGCTTTACATCGTGCTGATGGGCGTCTTCCCGCCGATACTCTGGCTGATGCTGCGCAGACCCAACATGACCCTGGCCGCTTCGACCTTGCTCTATTTGGCGGCCAGGCACTTCGGCTGGAACGTTTCGGCCTATCCAGCCGGCGTCTGGTATTTCAATCCGTTCGCATGGCAGTTTCTGTTCACGTTCGGGGCCTGGTTTGCGCTCGGCGGATCGGCGCAGGCGATGCCGTTCATCCGGTCACGTGCCGCGCTGGTGCTCGGCATCGGCTATCTTCTGTTCGCCCTGGTGATGACAATGGCGGCCCGGTTTGACGAACTGCGGTCGTTGATTCCGCCGGAGATCTACGGCGCCTTCAATCCGAACGACAAGACCAACCTCGCGCCCTATCGCCTCCTGCACTTCGTCGTGTTCGCGTTCTTCGTCGTTCGTCTGCTGCCGCGCGACTGGCCGGGGCTGGAATGGGCGATCTTTCGGCCCGCGATCAAATGCGGTCAGCAGTCGCTCGAAGTGTTCTGCGCCGGTATATTCCTGTCCTTCGCCGCACACGTCGTGCTGGTCGAGATCTCCGGCGCGATCTGGATGCAGATCGTGGTCAGCATTGCCGGCATCCTGATGATGACCGCGCTGGCGTACTACAGGTCCTGGTCCAAGAACGCCGACAAGGCACCGAAGGCCAAGCCGGTCGTCGCAGTGGCAGGTTGACCCCGATCGACAATGACCATGGCAATGAGAACCGGCGCACCACGAGCAGCCGATCCAAATCCTTGCAGGTACGATCTTCCTTGTCGCCCCAGGTTCGCGGCGGCAGGAATTCGCGTCGCCAGCTCGGAAATGATGCCAAACAACCCCACTGCCGCTGCTGTGGGATCCGTTAGTGCTCCCAGTCAGCGTGATCCAAGGCGTTGGAAAGCTGGTGTAGAAGTTGCGACAATTGTTGTTTGTCGGCGGTCGGGAAATCCTTGAATAGCCGAGCCTCTCGCTTGCGCGAGGCTATCGCGTGCACAGGGACCATTGCTGCGATGCTGTTGCTCACCACGAGGTAGGCAACAGCATCGGCGGAAGTGCGCGGCATGCGGTCAGACGGGGACGAGGCAGAGGTCCGCGATGGGCCGCGAGCAGATGCAGCCGCGGTTGATTACCGCGTCAGGCGAACCACATCCTGCCTGAGCAGATAGAAGGAGACTGCGAGCAGCACGACGTCCTTCATCAGGAAGGGCACGTTGCCCGTCATCGCAGGGAAGCCTCCCGCGGCGAGGTCCCAGCCTTCCGGCATGAAGGGAATGATGGTCACGGTTGCGATGAAGGTGCCGGTCGAGCCGAGAGCGCCGAGCACGCCAAGCCGGTGGCTCCAGAAGCCCGCGAGCAGCAGCGCGCCAAAGGTCCATTCAGAAACGCCGAGGAAATAGCTGGCGCCGGCGTGGCCGAACACGGGATAGAGCCACCAGATCAACGGGCCGTTGCTGATGAACGGGACCAGCCGTTCGAATTCGTACGGAAACCACTTCTGGTAACCGAAGAAGAAGAACATGATCACCATCGAGGCGCGAATGAGATGGTAGTCGAGATCTTCCGCGAGCAGGCCGGATCCCTGCAGGGCGCGAACGAGAGGATTTTGGGCAGTGCGGGTGTTGGCAAGCATGGTCATGGTCGTGATCCCTGATGTGAGATGATTGACGTGGCCGCGGTCGCGTCAGGCGACCGCCGGGAAGTCGATCTCGGTGTCGTTGATGCGGTTGAAGACGTTGGTGAACACGGTGGTGGCAAAGGCGAGGCTGATCTCGACGAGCTGGGCGTCGCTGTAGCCTGCGGCCTTGATCGCGGCGAAATCCTTGTCGCTGACGGTGCCGCTGGTGCGCGCAAGCTTGTCGACGAAAGCGACCAGCGCATCGCGCTGGGCATCACCGGTGGGCTGGCCATCGCGGATTTGCTTCAGCACTTCCGGCGCCAGGCCGGCGAGCTTTCCGAGATGGCTGTGGGCGGCGACACAATAGTCACAGCCGGCGGCCTCGCTGATGACGAGCTTGATGATCTCCTTGTCGGACTTGGTCAGTCCGCCGGACGCGAGCACAGCGTCGGCAGCGAGCATGGCCTTGAGCGCAGCGGGGCCATGGGCCGCGATGGCCGCAAAGGTGTTCGGCACGCTGCCGATGGCCTTCTTGATCTGGGCATAGACCTGGCCGGAGGGGCCGGCGTCAGTTTCGAGGTTCGGGACGGAAAGACGGGACATGATGGCACTCCTTGGTTCGGGTGGTGAACGATCGCGGAGTGACAATATGGTCGCGATATGAGATGTTGAATGCCTGATATGCTTGTATATATGCCCAATCGTCTCATGTTGCACATCGAGAGGGGAACACGATGGATTGGCTGAGCCGGCTGTTCGAGATGATGCCGGTGCGCGGCCGTCTGGACCTGCGCTGCTCCTACGGCGCCCCCTGGCGGATCGAGCAGGGGCCGGGCGAGGCCAACGAAATCCCGTACCACGCGGTGCTTGCAGGCTCGGCGATGCTGGACGATCCGGCGGGAGGCCGGCCGCTGCCACTCGAGGCCGGCGACATTCTGCTGCTGCCGCGCAATCCCCGGCACGTCATGCACGACGGCAGCGGAGCTGCGCCGTTGAAGGCCCGCAACCGCGCGTCACTCAACTTCACGATCAGCGAGAATCCCGGCTCGGACGCCCGGCTCGATCTGCTGTGCGGACATTTTTCGATCGCCCCGCCGCACGACCGGTTGCTTCGCGACTATCTGCCGCCGGTGCTGATCGTAAAGGCCGGCGCGCAGGCCGGAGAGCGGGACACGGCGGCGCAGCTTGCAGGCCTCGTGGCCTTGATGCGCGGCGAGACCGCGGACGATCAGCTGGGTGGCCGCGCGATGCTGAACGCGTTGTCGACGGCGATGTTCGCGCTCGTGCTGCGCCTCGCCAGCGAGACCGGGGACGCGCCGCGCGGACTGCTCGCGCTCGCAGGTCACCCGCGCCTCGCGCCGGTCGTCGCGGCCATGTTCAATGCGCCCGCGCGCGCATGGACGCTGCCCGAACTCGCGCAGCTCGCCAACATGTCGCGTGCGACGCTCGCCCGTCAATTCCAGGAGAAGGTCGGACGTTCGCCGAGCGAACTGCTGACCGACATCCGCATGACGCTGGCAACGAACGAACTGAGGAAATCCTCGCTCTCGACCGGAGCGGTGGCCGAAGCGGTCGGATATCTGTCCGAGGCGGCGTTCCAGCGGGCGTTCAAGAGCCACATGGGCATCACCCCCGCGCAATGGCGAAAGGCTGCACAGACGCCTGCGACGATTGACGAACTGGAGGCGGCGAAGCGCGCAGAGGCGACATCGGGTGGCGAGAAGGCCTAGGCAGGCGAGCGTGAGGTGACCGGGCTACCTCAGCATCCGCGGCAGATGATGAGCTTGCGATCCAGCATCTGATCGCGCTGCTGCTGCTCACGCTCCCAGGATACATGATCCAGCCTGACGGAACGATCGCTTTCGCGACGGCCCATTTCACGGCGGGACCGGACAAGGCGGTCAGAGAATTCCTGTCGTTCAGGGTGCACGCAATGCCTGCAGCCTGCGTCGCGATGCGCCGATAGCCGCAGCGATATGCGCTTCAATTCTTTCACCGATTCATCGGCGAAAGAGGTGCATCAAGCGCCAAAGCGTCGCGGGGCCAGCTCGGCTACGGCCGAGTGCTCGGGACGCGCCGTCGCGCGTCGATCGAACTCCGGCCGGCCGGCGAATGGTTAACGGGGGAGAGGGGTACCCCCTTTGATCCGCAGCACAACTCTACGGAGCACGCGAAACCTTCGGGCGGGCCATTATAAATGAGCCTAGTTGGCGCAGGGGTTTTTTCGTCAACAAGCGTTCCGATGTCTGTCACCTCAAGAGAAGGGATTTCTCCGATGCTGCATTATTTCATCATGACCACGGAAGCCATGAAGCGTCTGCGCAAGGACCAGGACGGCGTGGTGTCGTTCGAGTACATCATCGTCGCGGCCTGCATCATCGGCGCGGTGACTGCTGCGTTCGGTACCGGAGCCGGTGGAGCTATCGCGACGGCTCTGTCTGGCGGGATCAGCGCTATCACCACGGCTTTCACTGCGGCCGTGTAATACGGGCATCTTGCCCCAGAGGGGGGCATCGGAATCTGCCCCCCGCTTTCTGTGGCATGCATTCATGAATTGGATTGCTGCCACAGCCTCGGCCCAAATAAGGATTTCTCTCCCATGCTGCGGTATCGCGCTAAGTCCACGGACGCGTTGAAGCGTCTGCGCACGGACAGGGATGGCGTGGTGTCGTTCGAGTACGTGATGGTGGCGGCTTGTATCGTCGGTTCAGTGAGTGCTGCTTTCGGTACAGGCGCTGGTGGAGCTGTCGCGACGGTGCTGACGAGCGGGGTCAACACGATCAGCGCCGCTATCAGCGCTGCCGTCGGAAGCTAACACAGCCGTCTGGGCCCATGGAGGCACGGGAGATCTGTCACTACATTGTTTAAGGCGTGCATTTGATGAGTTGGATCGTTCCCATAACCTCGTTTCTCGAACTCCTGTTGTTGCTCTATGTCGTGACGACCGACATCGCGGCGCGATTGATCCGAAATGAGATTTGTCTAGCTCTGGCGATCCTCGGGATCGCGGGTCAATTGGCGAACCCAATGCAGCTTACCCAGTCGCTGATCGTGGCTGCGATCCTGTTCCTGCTGCTGTTCGGCATCTACCAACTCGGCAAAATTGGCGGCGGCGACGTCAAGTTGCTGGTTGCTTTGGCGATTGGTCTCCCGCTGACAGGCGTGATTCAGTTGTTGACCGTCACCGCTCTGGCCGGTGGCGTTCTTGCTTTGGTGCATCTGATGATGCGCCTCCTTCCATATCCCAGGCTGGCACCCGCCGGATCGTCGCTCGTACGCCGCGTCTACGCGGTCGAGCGTTGGCGCCATTTGCGACACGCACCGCTACCTTACGGGGTTGCCATAGCGTGCGGTGGTATCTGGACCGTTTTCAGCAAAGGACTTTGACATGTCATCCGCTTTGCGCCTCTCGATCATCATGGTGTTCATGCTCGCGACCGTCGCGCTCGGGCTCATCGCCTACAGCATGAACTTGCCGAAAGCGCAGGTCCCGGTCGCACAGGTCACGGAGAGCATTCCGGCGCCTCCCACTGTCGGGTACTTTGTCGCGGCACACCCGCTACCGAGAGGGACACTGGCGCGCGACGAGGATTTCGAGGTACGCTCGTCGCCGCCGGGTAGTGTTCCGACAGAGGCGATCCGTGATACCCCCGACGCGAAGATCGGACTTCGCGGATCTCTGGTTCGCAACTTCCTCGACACTGGCAGTCCCGTCACGTCCAAAGACATTTTGCGCCCGCGCGAACGCGGCTTTCTCGCCAGCGTCTTGGAGCCGGATACCCGTGCCATCAGCATCAACGTCGACGCCGCGTCTGGTGTCTCGGGCCTGATCTGGCCGGGTGACTATGTGGACGTCGTGTTGACCCAGGAGTCGACGACGGTGGCCGAGAAGCCAAATCCAGACTACCAGCATGGCACGCTGAGCGAAACCGTTGCTCACAATGTTCGAATTGTCGCGGTTGACCAGGAGATCGTGCAAGGTGGCTCGGCCAGCAACGCCACGGCCGGCAAGGTAGCGCGTACCGTATCGTTGCAGCTCGCGCCAGAGCAGGTCAAGAAAGTCACGGTCGCAGCACAGCTTGGAAAGCTCTCCCTGGCCGTACGGTCAGCGGTCGATCGACAGGACATGGGGGACACGGCCGCGACGGTGGTGGTTTATGCACGCAACAGCGGCACGAAATACTCAGTCAGAAGAGACGAAGCGGGGAACATGCGCACGCTGTTGAGC
>NZ_JBFULT010000339.1:0-8251 GCF_054049755.1 Bradyrhizobium sp. P5_C11_2 | reverse complement strand
GCCATCAGCAGCGAATAGCCGAACGATGTCGCGATCGAGAGGCCCTGCTTGACGAAGAACACGGGCAGCCAGGTCACGAAGCCGTAGAGCAGGGTGTTGATCGTGATCAGGCAGACCGCGCCGACGATCATCCGCGACAGCAAGGGAGCCGTGAACAGCGTGCCGAGATCGGCAGATGCCGGGACCGGCGTTGTGGCCGCGGGAGGGGGCAGGGGCTGCCCCTGCGCGGCTTCCTTCTCGATGGTCTGCATCAGCGCTTCCGCTTCCGCGGTGCGCCCCACCGCTTCCAGCCAGCGCGGCGATTCCGGCAGCGACTTGCGCATGTACCACACCACGAGCGCGCCGACGCCGCCGAGCACGAACATGGAGCGCCAGCCGAATTGCGGCACGAGCACGGATGCGACCAGCAGCGCGACCGGCAGGCCGGTGACGACGCACACGGTGGTGAAGCCGAGCCATTTGCCGCGGGTGCGCGCGGGCACGAATTCCGTCATCGTCGAATAGCCGACGACGTTCTCCGCCCCGAGCCCAACGCCCATCACGAAGCGGCAGGCGATCAGGAAGGCCATGTTCGGCGAGAACGCCGCGGCAAGGGAGGCAACGCCGAAAAGCAGCAAATTGAATTGATAGGTGAAGCGGCGTCCGTAGCGGTCGCCGAGGAAACCGGTGCCGAACGATCCCAGCATCATGCCGACGAAGGTCGCGGAGATGAAGACCGCGTTCTGGGCGAGGGTCGAAAAGCCGCTCTTCAGCGTGACGCTGAGCACGGTCCCGGCGATATAGATGTCGAAACCGTCGAAAAACATCCCGATGCCGATCAGCAGCATGATGCGGCGGTGGAATGGCCCGACCGGCAGCCGATCCAGACGGCCGCCTGCGTTCACCGATGTCGACATATACGCGCTCCCTTGACTGTTGTTCTGGTTGATGCGGCCCGCCTTCTCTGGGCGGTCGGTCGCCTGCTGTTCTGCTAGTTCAGCCGCTTTTGGTTGGCCGTGTCGCGATACCAGTCGAACGGCTGCTCGTGAGTCGCGACCATCACGCTCTTGGTGTTGAAGTGGTCGTTGAAGCTTTCGGTGCCGCATTCGCGGCCTATGCCGGAATCGTCGACCCCGCCCCAGGGCGAGGCCGGGTCGAGACGGTGATGATCGTTGATCCAGACGATGCCGGCCTTGACCGAGGCGGCGACACGGTGCGCGCGGGCGACGTCGCGGGTGCGGATCGCAGCAGCCAGGCCGAACGGCGAGTCGTTGGCAAGCCGCAGCGCATCGGCCTCGTCCTTGAACGGCGTCACCGAGGTGAAGGGACCAAACACCTCCTCCTGGAAGATGCGCATGTCGGCTTTCACGTCGGCGAACACCGTCGGCTCGACGAAATAGCCGTTGTCGTGACCCGGCACCTTGGCGGCGACACCGCCGGTGACGAGACGCGCGCCGTCCGCGTGACCATAGCCCGCGTAGGTGAGGACACGGTCGCGCTGCTTGGCCGAGATCACGGGACCCATTTGAGTGCTTGCATCGAAGGGATCGCCGACGCGGATCGTGCGGGTCTTGGCCTGCAGCTTCTCGACGAATTCGTCATAGATCGTGGCCTGGACGATGTGGCGCGAGGCGCAGACGCAGGTCTGTCCGGCGCCGATGAATGCACCGAACGCGGCGTAGTTGACGGCGCGGTCGACGTCGAAATCGTCGAACACCATCACCGGCGTCTTGCCGCCGAGCTCCATGGTCTGATGCGCGAAGACTTTTGCGGCCGCGCTGCCGGCGATGCGGCCTGCCTCGGTGCCGCCGGTCAGCACCAGCTTGTTGATGTCGCCATGCTCGGCCAGCATCTTGCCGGCGCTCTGGCCGAGGCCCAGCACGATGTTGAAGACACCCGGCGGCAGGCCCGCTTCGGTGAAGATCTGCGCGAGCTTCAGTGTCGTCAACGGCGTGTATTCGGACGGCTTGACCACGGTGACGCATCCGGTCGCCAGCACCACGGCGAGCGACTTGCACAGGATCATCAGCGGATGGTTGAACGGGGTGCAATTGGCGACGATGCCGATCGGGGTACGAAGCGTGTAGTTCAGGTACGCACCTTCGACGGGGATGACGGAGTCGCGGCGCGCCAGCGCGACGCCGGCAAAGTAGCGGAAGAAATCGGGAAGGCGGGAGAGCTGGGCGCGGGTCTCGTTGACCGGGCGGCCGTTGTTGAGGGTCTCCAGCCGGTACAGGCTGTCGAGATTGGCCTCGAACGCATCGGCGAGCCTGTTGACCAGCCTGGCCCGCGCACGCGTGTCCATGCCGCCCCAGGCCTTGCCTTCGAACGCGGCGCGCGCGCTCTTCATGGCGCGGTCGATGTCTTCTGCGGTCGAGTTGGGAATGCGGGCAATCACGTCGCCGGTCGCGGGATTGCGGACATCGAGCATCGCGCCGCCTCCGGCCTCGACTTCACGCCCATCGATGAAATTGCCGCGGATTTCGACGTCGATCGACGCCGGTTTTGAGGGAATATTCATGACGACCTCTCTTCGACGATGACGGCGTTACGTTTGAGCGCCGGCAGAACGCGTTTTTCGGTGGCTCCGATATGGGCCTTGATGATGCGCGCGGCGGTTCGCGTCTCGCGGCTCTGCATGGCGTCGATCAGGGCGACGTGCTCGGCAACGAGCTTCGCCGGATCGTGGCCCTTCAGGTTGGATATGCTGACGCGAACCAGCCGGTCGGCCTGGCCGATCAGGTCGCACAGCGCCGTTGCCATGCGGCGATTGCCGGAGGCATGAGCCAGGGCGGTGTGGAAGCCGCGATTGTAGGTGATGAAGTCTTCGTGGTTGCCCGAGAAACGGCGGAATTGGTCGAGCGATTTCAGCACGCTGTCGGGCGCGCTCTCGATCGCCTCCGCCACGCAGGCCGGCTCCAGCGCAAGGCGGAAGCGCAGGAGGTCGCGGGCATCCGACAGCGAGATCGGCGTGACTCGATAGCCCTGGCGCGGCTGCACCGTCACGAGGTGCTCGCGTTGCAGCCGTAGCAGCGCATCCCGGACCGGCTGGCGGCTGACTTCATAGCGCTCGGCCAGGTCCTGCTCGCGCATTTCATCGCCCGGCGCGAAGCGACAGCCTAAAATATCAGACCTGAGACGATCATAGATATTCTCGCGCAAAAGCATGATTTTGTAGATCTCCTTGGCACGAATATCTCAGTCGTGATATTTTACGTCAAGAGCCAAATGCTTGAATTCCCTGACAGTTGATTTATCAATCAGGGCCTCCAAGCGGGGCCTCGAAGCCACGCGAGCGGCCGACGAAGTGAAGGAAAGACCGGACATGGACAGGCTTTTTGCCAACGGGACCGTCAACGCCGCGCAATCGGGCGAGGGGCCGCCGCTGTTTCTCTTTCACTCGCTGTTGTCGGATCGTGCGAGCTTCGACGCGATCGTGCCTGAGCTCGAGGGATCGTTTCGAACCATCGTGCCGGAGCTGCCGGGGTTCGGCCGCTCACGCGCTGTGGAGGGCGGTCTTGCCGCGGTCGCGGACCGGATGGCCGAGGCTGTATGCGATGCTGCAGGCGGCGCACCGGCGATCGTGCTCGGCAATGGCTACGGCGGGTTCGTCGCGCTCCAGATGGCGATCCGGCATCCGGAGATCGCCGGCAAGCTCATTCTCGCCGATAGCGGCGCCGCTTTCTCGGAGCCCGGCCGCGAGGCGTTTCGCAACATGGCGAAGGTATCCCGGGAAAAGGGGCTGGGGGCCATCACTGACGTCGCGATGCGTCGCCTGTTTGCGCCCGAGTTCCAGGAGCAGCATCCCGAGTTGATGCGGGGGCGTCGTGAAGCCTTTCTGCGGACCGATCCCGACGTGTTTCGCGCCGCGTGCGACGCGTTGGCCGGCCTCGATCTCCGCGCCGAGCTCGCCGGAGTGAAAATCCCGGTTCTCGTCCTGGTCGGCGAACACGACGAAGCGACGCCTCCGCCGATGTCGCATGAATTGGCCGCGAAGTTACCGCGAGTCGAATTCAAGGTCATTCCGGGTTGCGCGCACGTGCCACAGCTTCAATCGCCGCAGCGGTTTCTCGCAGCCATGAAGCAATTCCTGCACTGATTTTCGGGGTGCGATCCGATCCACAAGGCCGCGGTGGTCGCGGTGGAGGCGCGATCGGAAACAGGGTAGATCTCGCTGGTTCAAGAGCGAATGCGCTCACAGGCCTGCTGGACAAGCGAAAACGATGTTCGCCCTGACATTTCTTGGGACTTCGGCAAGCGTCCCTTCCGCGGAGCGCAATCATCCTGCTCTCCTGGTGGAAGCTGCGGGCAAGCGGCTCCTGATTGATTGCGGTGAGGGGACCCAGCGCCAATTGCTGCGGAGCGGTGCCGGCTTTCGGCGTCTTGATCGCATCCTGCTGACGCATGGTCATTTCGATCACGTGCTCGGCATCCCCGGTCTCTTTTCAACATTGGGGCTGCGGCAGAACTCCGATGTGATGACCATCCATGCCGGGCCAGGCACGCTCGACGTCGTCGCCCGCATGCTCGCCGGCCTGTGGGGCGCGGGCAGGGCGCCAATCCCGGTGGAATTTGTACCGCTGACCGAAGGGCAGGTCATCGATGCCGGCGAATTCAAGATCGACTGCTTTCCGGTCCGCCATCGGGATACGGACAGCTTTGGCTTCTCCTTCCAAAGTCACGCACGCCGCCATCTTCAGCCCGATCGCCTCGCGGCGCTCGGCGTACCGGACGGTCCCACGCGCGGAGAATTGGCGGAAGGAAGACCGGTCGTGATCGCTGGCGGAAGGACGATCGATCCGGAGGATGTATTGGGACTGCCAAGCGGCGGCAAGAAGCTCGTGGTGATCGGCGACACCGAGACGACCGAGGGCCTTTCCAAATACGTGGCTGACGCCGACGTACTGGTGATCGAGGCGACGTTCCTCGATCGCGACGCCTCGACCGCTCGGGATTACGGCCACCTCACCGCGGCAGAAGCGGCTTCGTTTGCGGCCGCCAACAACGTCGGGCAACTCGTGCTCACCCACCTGTCGGGACGCTATCGGGACGAAGAGATACTGGCCGAAGCGGCACAAGCGTTTCCGAACAGTCGGATCGCCGCCGACTTTGATCACATCGTCGTCTAGTCGTCGCGCCTCTTCCTGGCGAGGTCCTCATCGACTATCGCGACACGCCTGACTGGGATGTCGCGCTGATGAAGCCGGCGGATGGCCAAGGTGCCAGTCATAGCCTCGAACTCGGCGGTCCCGGCACCTATGACCGATCGCTACGCTCATATCGGCTGTTGGAAAGTGCAAGTCACGCCGGCCGAACCGTCCGGATCCTGCCTTGGCTCTGCGCGTGACACGATGACGGTGCGCTCGGGATTCGCGAAACTCTCGCGCATCTCGATCATGAGTGCGTTGTCCGCGAGCGTCATCAAGCGCCCTGACCCGACCGGTCCGTCGGCGGCCCGCGCCAGGCAGTACCTGAAATCCACGGGATCATATTCCGGAAGCGGAAATAAGTCGCCGCTCTTCGGGTCTGTCGGCCGCTCCATCACCCATTCCACTGATGATCCAAGCGGTTCGATGTCACCGGGCGGCTGTCGGACAAGAAACGAGCGGAACTCGCCGGTGCTCTGGTTCTTGATGAAATACAGAACGTCTCCGCTGACCTGAACCGCGAGACCGGCGAGAATTTTATTGCCTTTGTTGATTGGGAGGTTGTCGATCAACGTTATCGCTTGTGGCTTCGGCGGCGCCGGCGACTTCGTGGTCGCCTCATCCGACGGAGTGTTATGCCACCAATCCCACCACGCAAAGTGTTTGGGCGCGCGATTGGGCCAGTGGCCGGTACCGATTTGAGGCAGGGAGATATTCGGTAGCGTGCCGTTGCGGCCGTCGAGGCCCACCCACAACAACGATTTTGGATCATCCGCGTGCGTGTCCAAGGCCGACGCGGATGGCGGACGCACGTCCGGCACGTTCCATCCGGCCGCCGCGAAGACGAACCGCTGTGGCCAGGGCGTAGAAATGAGCGCTCCCGACCAATTCAGCATCGATTGAAGCGCGCCCCCCGCTGACGGGGGGTCGATGTCGTCGAACGTCGGCTGCTTTGCCGAAAATGGCTGCGAAACGAGCTCTGTCCAGAACGCGAACAGTTCCGGCTCGGTGATGACATCCGGCTTTTGCGGAATGCCGTAGCGATCGAGCACGGCAGGGGACGCGTCGAGCAGATTGAAGTCGATGGGCACGACTTCGTACAAGCCGCAGCGATCATTCTCCAGCATTTTTCCCTCCTGCGGAGCTGCTGGGGTTCTTGCCTTCGACGAACAGGCCGGTGTCAGCCCACTCGAGCTTGGCTTTGTCTATGAGCGTTGCGAACTTCGGCAGGTATTTCCTGTCCAGGAGAATCTTGTCGGTGATTGCCGCTGCGAGTTTCAATCCCGCCTTGGAATCCGACTCATAGTGAAGGCCGGCGATTTCGCGATTCCGCGAAATTCTGTCGGCAAGGGCGACAAGCGTCTGTCCGATCGTGGTTCTCCCGGAGGCGCCCGGGGCAGGAGCGGGAATACCGAGTGTTTGCGGCATGACTTCGGTGAGAAGCGCCGCAAAGACGTGAGATTGGGTGGCGTGACCGCTAGGGAATGACGCGTGCCCGCCGTGCTGGATCGGCGACATGAATCCGGGGACCACCTGGGTGGGGCGCGGGCGATTGAAATGGGCCTTGTAGTGCATCGCGATCAGCGCTGTGAGTGCGTCGGCCACGATCAGCATGCGCGATGTCGCCGGGTGCGTCGTCGCCGTCGCGGACACGAGGTGCAGGAACTTGCTGATGAACTCGTCAGCCTCCGACACGATGTCGTCGAGGGCAGCAGCGCGCTCATTGACGGCCATGAGTCTCAACTTGGCAATGTCGTCCTCAAGAAACGCGTCCCATGGGGTCGGACCGGCACCGAGCAGTGCAAATCCGCCGAGTCGCTCGAGCCAATCTGCCTGACTGGCGAGATCGGACATCACGACCCACGCGTACCACCGGGTCGACCAGAGCCTCATGCCAAAGCCAGTGGCATTGTACCTGGCGCCCTTGATGTCACGTTCGCTCACGAACGGGCGATCGACGCGATCGCTGAACATGGCGCCGCCCCCAGATCCGCCAGTACCGCCGTATCCTCCGTAGCCGCCATAGCCCCCGTATCCGCCATAGCCGCCATATCCGCCGTAACCACCATATCCGCCTGCCATGTGTGCCTCCTCTGTTAAGAATTATTGGTGCCGCTCTGGTTGCTTCCGTGCCGTAGCGTCGACGCCAGCCGCGACAGCGCTGCTTCGATGCGCGCCAGGGTCGGCTTCGGCCAGGGCGACGTCGCGATCCATTTCAGGTCGAGCTCGCCTGCCGTCATGAGTGGCCGGGCAAAAGTCTGCGCATCGTCGAGCCGTCCGCTCTCCACGAGGGCGGCAACGAGAACGCGCAGGTTCACCTGATTGCTGGGCAGAAGCGTCGCGACCCGCGTCGCGTGTTCGACGGCAGGGTCGAGATCCTTCATGGCAAAATGTGCCTGGGCCGAAATCATCTCCGCGAACCACGCGTGCCTGTCTCGCGGCGACAGGCGTAGATTGACGCCCGCATCGGAGAGTGCGTCCTGGTAGCGTTCGCAGCGAACATGCACGGCGGCCCGGTACGCGAATGCGAGCGCCAGGTTCGGGGTGAGCTCGATTGCACGATCAAGCTGTTTGAGTGCGCCGATATGATCGTGCTTGCACTGCGACAGCGTGTAGCCGCCGACGGCATTGGCGAGCGGGTCGGCCGAGTTGCGCTCCAGCGCTCGTTCGGCAAGCGCCCGCGCGGTGTCGCGCTCGTTCAATGCATTCGCAGACCATCCGCGCGCGACGCGCTGCATGTGCCAGATGGCGCTGTAGGACAGGGGCGGCGCCCAATTGGGGCTGAGGACATGCGCCCGCTCGAAATTGGTTCGCGCCGTCACGAATGTCGTGTAGTCCGGACTGAACATCTGATCGTAGCCCACCAGTGCCAATTGATAGGCGTCGAGATCGTCTGGTCTCTTTTGCATTGCGCGATGAAGCTCCCGGTCGCGGACTTGGGGCGCCAGCGAGCGTATGACTTCGACAGCGATGCGGTCCTGCAGGTCAAAGACGTCGGCTGCGGTTCCACTGAGACGGTCGGCGCGGACAACTTCGACCGTTTCGGCGGCAACGAGTTCGGTCGAGATCCGGATCATGTCGCCGGCGCGCTGAATGCTTCCATGAAGCAGATATTGCGCATTGAG
>NZ_JBFULT010000338.1:0-8257 GCF_054049755.1 Bradyrhizobium sp. P5_C11_2 | reverse complement strand
GCGTAGGATGGGTAGAGCACTTGCGAAACCCATCATGCTTCCGCGCAGACAAGGCGCGATGAGTTTCGCTCCGCTCTCCCCATCCTACGAGCTGAGACGCCCGCGCTCATTTGACCCGTCGGGCAAAACACCTGGCTCCCCCGAAACACCGTCAATCCCCCGTCGCAAAAATTTTTCACTTTACCGAAATTCGGATTTACGGCACTATTCCGCCATCCTGGTCCAGGAAGAGGGGCGATCGTACGTCGTCACGAACGTGGGCGGGGGTGCGGTGGACGCGGTGGCGTCGGGCACGCGAAGGCGGGATCAGGGCGAGATGAACCTCGTGAGATCCTTGCTGCGTGCGGAACGGACGGCGCTGAAGCGTACGGCGAAAACGTGTGGTCCTGACCGTCGTTGCTACGGTCAAGCCTTGCGGAGATGGATCGGAGCTCAACCGGGCCGCGGGACATCGCCAATTCGCAAGGTGACGGAGGCCAGAAGGAACTCGGCTCCGGGGAGAGCGCGCATAAGCCGTCAACCCATCGCGCAGGGAAGGCCGGGTGTTTTCCGGCCCACCTGTTGTCCGCCTGTGCATTTGCGTGTGCAAATTCTTCGCACAGCGGATCATGGGTGCCAGCCGGCACCCGGTCTTCCCTGCGCCCTCTTCACGGAAAGAGGGTCAAGGAAACGAGAAAAACTCGGGCGCTACGTGCCGCGAGAATGCCGATCTGTGCGTGATTGAACCCAGAAAATGGTGCTGCCAGACAGGATTGAACTGTCGACCTCTCCATTACCAATGGAGTGCTCTACCACTGAGCTACGGCAGCAGGTGCTGGGATAAGAATCGGCCGCCATGAGGGGCCTACCAAGCGGGCCGATATCTGCCACAAGCCCCCCGCCTGTGCAAGCTTGCAGGCCCCGTCAAATCGAGAAAATCGGGCTGATATCGGGGCCAAAATGGCTGTTTTGGCTTGAGCCGGCCAGCTTTCGGCCGATTCGGGTACCGATATCCCCCAGCCAATTGGCCAGTTGGCCACGCCCTCGAATTCGCCCAAATCTGGCGACTTCGTTGTCGCAGCCGGTGATCGCCTCTTGAGCTGCCGTTATTCGATGGCATCCTGCGGCCGATCGCATTGATGGGCCCGTGATGACCGACGAGAACGACAAGAGCGCAAGGCAGGACTCAAGACAGGACCGGGCGTCCCGGGACGACCGGCTGAAATCGGCGCTGCGCGAAAACCTGAAGCGGCGGAAGGTGCAGGCGCGCGAACGTGCCGCCATCACCGAGCCCTCGCAGAACGACGATGATTCCCTAGATGAGGGGATCGCCGGCAAGACCGGTGGTTAGAATCCGGCGGCGAGAATTTTGGAATGAGTGAGAGTGACCATGGGGCAAGACGAGGTGCAACGAACCGACAGGGAGGCGCAGATGGCACAGTTCTCGCGCCCCGAGCAGACCTTTCCGACGCTGACGCCCGCCGAGATCGAGCGGATGCGTCTTTTCGGCGAGCTTCGCACCTACGCGGATGGCGCGCTGCTGTTCGAGACCGGCAAGCCGGGGCCGGGCATGTTCGTCGTGCTGAAGGGCCATGTCGCCATCGCCCAGCGTGACGGGCTCGGTCACATCACCCCGGTGATCGATCAGGGGCCGGGACAATTCCTGGCCGAGCTCGGCCAGCTCTCGGGGAGGCCGGCGCTGGTCGATGGCCGCGCCGAGGGCGATGTCGAGGTGCTCCTGATCCCGCCGGACCGGCTGCGCGCGCTGCTGGTCGCCGAAGCCGAGCTCGGCGAGCGCATCATGCGCGCGCTGATCCTGCGCCGGGTCAGCCTGATCCAGGGCGGCATCGGTGGCCCCGTGCTGATCGGGCCGTCGAACTCCGCCGGCGTGGTGCGCTTGCAGGGCTTCCTCACCCGCAACGGCCAGCCGCATCATCTGCTTGATCCCGACAGCGAGAATGACGCGGCGGAGGTGATTGCGCGTTATTCGCCGAAGCCCGAGGATTGGCCGCTGGTCGTCACCGCCGACGGCAGCGTGCTGCGCAATCCCAGCGAGATCGAGCTCGGGCGCGCCATCGGCATGATCGGCGGGTCGAAGGACGATCGCATCTACGACGTCGCGATCGTCGGCTGCGGGCCGGCGGGGCTCGCGACCGCGGTCTACGCGGCCTCCGAAGGCCTCTCGGTCGCGGTCGTCGATACGCGCGCCTTCGGCGGCCAGGCCGGCGCCAGCGCGCGCATCGAAAACTATCTCGGCTTTCCGACCGGCATCTCCGGCCAGGCCCTGGCCGGCCGGGCCTTCACCCAGGCGCAGAAGTTCGGCGCCGAGATCATGATCCCGATGTCGGTGAAGTCGCTGGACTGTTCGCGCAGAGCCGGCACCTTCGCGCTTGCGCTGGATTGCGGCGACACATTGCGCTCGCGTGCGGTGGTGGTCGCGAGCGGCGCGCGCTATCGCCGGCCTGAGATGGCGAACCTCGACAAGTTCGAGGGCCGCGGCGTCTGGTACTGGGCCTCGCCCGTGGAGGCGCGGCTTTGCTCCGGCGAGGAGGTGGCGCTGGTCGGCGCCGGCAATTCGGCGGGGCAGGCCGCCGTGTTCCTGTCGGGCCATGCCAAGAAAGTGCTGATGATCATCCGCGGCGGCGGCTTAGGGGCCAGCATGTCGCGCTATCTCATTGAGCGCATCGAAGCGACGCCGAACATCGAGCTGCTGTTCAACACCGAGATCACGGCGCTCGAGGGCGATGAAGCCTCGCTGCTGCGGCGCATCCGCTGGAAGAGCCGGCTGTCGAGCGACGAGGATGTTGCCGACATCCGCAATCTCTTCCTGTTCGTCGGCGCCGATCCCGCCACCAACTGGCTCGACGGCTGCGGCGTGACGCTCGATCGCGGCGGCTTCGTCGTCACCGGCGCGCAGTCCGAGCAGAACCAGGGCCGGCTGGTGGCGCCGTTGGAGACCTCCGTGCCCGGCGTCTACGCCGTCGGCGACGTCCGCTCCGGCTCGGTCAAGCGCGTCGGCGGCGCCATCGGCGAGGGCGCGCAGGTCGTGGCGTCCCTGCACGGCTTCCTCGGCGACGCCGCAAAACCGGCGCTTTAGCCAAGGACAAGACAAGCAGGTGGCAAGCGGAATCTGACTTGCCATCTTGCCGTGTCCCACGGACTATCCCCCGTCGCGAGGCCAATCGCGCGTGGAAGAACAAGGATTCGCAAGGGAGGACTAAATGGCTGAACTCGTCGTGCTCTACAAGACGCCCAAGGATGCTGCCGCCTTCGACAAGCATTATGCCGAGACCCACATTCCACTCGCCAAGAAACTTCCCGGCCTGAAAAAATACGCCGTCAGCACGGGGCCGGTCGGCTCCCCCGCGGGACCTTCCGGAGTCCACCTCGTCGCCATTCTCTCCTTCAACAGCGTGGCCGACATCCAGGCGGCATTCGGCAGTGCAGAGGGCAAGGCGGCAGCAGGCGACGTGCCGAAATTCGCCAGCGGCGGCGCCGACCTGCTGATCTTCGACACCAAGGACGTGTGAAGGATCGATTCAACTTTCGTCGAAGACCTGAGAGCTCGTAGCTCGGATGGAGCGAAGCGCAATCCGGGGCCGCTGTCGCTTGTGGCACGATTCCCGGATTACGCTACGCTCCATCCGGGCTACAAACTACAAACTGCCGTCGTTTGTGACAGCGATGCAAAAAATTCAGCCATGCGTTTGTCGATTCGCACGATGACGCATGGCTTTGACCATGCGTGTGACGACAACGCATGTGGCAATCTCATGAGGACCGTAATACTAATCCGATCTCAATGCAGAGAATAGGAGAGATGCCATGGTTCTTGGGTTGAGCCTGCCCGCCTTCACGTTGGTCCATGTCATCATCAGCCTGATCGCGATCGTCGCTGGCCTCATCGTGATGTTCGGCCTGCTGGGTTCGAAGCCGCTGCCGGGCCTCACCGCGATCTTCCTGCTGTTCACGATTCTGACCAGCGCCACCGGCTTCCTGTTTCCGTTCAAGGAGCTGCTGCCGTCGCATATCATCGGCATCATCTCGCTGGTGCTGCTCGCGATCGCCTGCTTCGCGCTGTACGGCATGAAGCTCGCCGGCGTCTGGCGTCCGGTCTACGTCGTGACCGCGATGATCTCGCTCTATTTCAACGTCTTCGTGCTGGTGATCCAGTCGTTCCTGAAGGTGCCGGCGCTGGCCGCGCTCGCGCCCGCCGTGCCGCCGGCACCGCCGTCGGGCCCGGTGTTCGCCGTGGTGCAGGGCATCGTGCTGGTGTTCTTCGTGGTGGTGACCGTCGGCGCCTGGCGCCGCTTCAAGCCGATGGCGTTTGCCTGATCGCACGATCCTCGTCATTCCGAGGCATCGCGCAGCGATGAACT
Organism: Bradyrhizobium sp. P5_C11_2; assembly: GCF_054049755.1. Classification (NCBI taxonomy): domain Bacteria; kingdom Pseudomonadati; phylum Pseudomonadota; class Alphaproteobacteria; order Hyphomicrobiales; family Nitrobacteraceae; genus Bradyrhizobium; species Bradyrhizobium sp. P5_C11_2. The sequence continues at coordinate 3,899 of NZ_JBFULT010000338.1, read as the reverse complement.
CTGGTGCGCAATCGCGCACCTGAGAATCTCGCACAACAATCTCCAGATTCCGGGTTCGCGCGGATGCGCGCCCCGGAATGACGTCCCACTAAAAGGAGCCTTTCATGCCCACCATCACCACCAAAGACGGCGTCGAGATCTTCTACAAGGACTGGGGCTCCGGTCAGCCGATCGTGTTCAGCCATGGCTGGCCGCTGTCGTCCGACGACTGGGACGCGCAGATGATGTTCTTCGTGACCCGCGGCTACCGCGTCATCGCCCATGACCGCCGCGGCCACGGCCGCTCGTCGCAGGTCGCCGACGGCCACGACATGGATCACTATGCCGACGACCTCGCGGCCGTGACGGCGCATCTCGACCTCAAGAACGCCATTCACGTCGGCCACTCCACCGGCGGCGGCGAGGTCGTGCATTACATTGCGCGCCATGGCGAGAGCCGGGTGGCGAAGGCTGCGATCCTGTCCGCGGTGCCGCCGCTGATGGTGCAGACCGCGGCCAATCCCGGCGGCCTGCCGAAGAGCGTGTTCGACGATTTCCAGGTCCAGCTCGCCGCCGGCCGTTCGAGCTTCTACCGCGACATCGCCGCCGGCCCGTTCTACGGCTACAACCGTCCCGGCGCGAAACCGTCGGAAGCGGTGATCCAGAACTGGTGGCGGCAGGGCATGATGGGCGGCGCGAAGGCGCATTACGACGGCATCGTCGCCTTCTCGCAGACCGACTTCACCGAGGACCTGAAGAAGATCAACGTGCCCGTGTTGGTGATGCACGGCGACGACGACCAGATCGTGCCTTACGCCGACTCTGCGCCGCTGTCGGCCAAGCTGCTCAAGAACGGCACGCTGAAGACCTACAAGGGCTTTCCGCACGGCATGCCGACGACACATGCCGAGACCATCAACGCGGATCTGCTGGCGTTCTTCAAGGGGTGAGGCGCCTCACTCCAATATCCCCCTGATCGCGTCGAAGGTCCGCTTGACGAAAGCCTCCGGCTTTTCCCGCGCACCTTCGCCGATCCAGCTCTCGCCGCCGACGCGCATCGCGCCGGTGGCGATCATGGCGACGAGACGCGCCTTCAGCCGGTCTGATTTGCGGCCGGAGCGCTGGGCCAGCCCTTCCGCCAAGGCCCGCTCGAGCTTCTCGTATTTGAGCTGGTCGCGCGCGTGAAGCGCGGGATTGTCGCGCTTGAGCCGCGACATCGCGGCTGCCTCGGTCGGATCGATCCGCTTGACCGCCGCGGCGATCGCATTCTCCGCCGCCGTCAGCATGGATTCGTCCGCGGGCCTGGCGAGGATCTCGGCGACCAGCGCGGCCGCTGCATCCTCCTGCCAGGCGGCGACCACATCCTCCTTCGAGGCGAAATAATGGAAGAAGCTGCGGCGCGACACGTCCGCCGCGGCCGCGACATCGTCGATGGTCGTGGCCTCGAAGCCGCGCTCCAGAAACAGCGCCATCGCCGCGCGCTTCAGCCGCTCGCGGGTCTGCTGCCGCTTGCGCTGGCGCAGGCCCGGCATTGCCGGCGGTTTCTCTTCCGAAGACAATGGCTTGGCGCGTTTCCCGATGTGCCTCGAAGCCTTCAAATTCCTTCACCCCTTGCAAAGTTGCACCAAGTGCACATTTAGTTCGGTCGCGGGCCTTTTGTATCCCCCAGCCTGGAGATATGGCATGACCGACTGGACCACGGCAGACATCCCCTCCCTCAGCGGCAAGACCGCCGTCGTCACCGGAGCCACGGGCGGCCTCGGCTACGAGACGGCACTGGCGCTGGCGGGTGCCGGCGCCATCGTCATACTCACCGGGCGCAACGACGCAAAGGGCCTGCGGGCGATCGAGGGCATTTGCAACCGCTTTCCCAACGCGCTGATCGCCTATGAGCATCTGGATCTCGCAAGTCTCGCCTCCGTGGCCGATTTCGCCAGACGCTTTGCCGCCAGCAATGAAACGCTCGACCTCCTGATCAACAATGCCGGCGTGATGGCGCTGCCGACGCGGCAGGAGACCGCGGACGGTTTCGAGATGCAGCTCGGCACCAACTATCTCGGCCATTATGCGCTCACGGCACGCCTGCTGCCGCAGCTTCGCCGCACCAAGGCGGCCCGGATCGTCAATCTGTCCAGTCTCGCGCACCGCTCCGGCGCGATCGATTTCGACGACCTGCAATGCAAGCGCTCCTATCGGCCGTGGCGGGCCTATTGCCAGTCCAAGCTCGCGATGCTGATGTTTGCGCTGGAGTTGCAGCGCCGCAGCGACGCGGCAGGGTGGGGCGTGATGAGTCTCGCCGCCCATCCCGGCTACGCGCGGACCGATCTCATTCCGAACGGTCCGGGCACCAACACCCTGTCATGGCAAGTCGGACGGCTGTTGCAGCCCTTGATCAGCCAGTCCGCAGCCGACGGCGCGCTGCCCACCTTGTTCGCGGCGACCTCGTCGTTCGCCGAGCCCGGCGGCTATTACGGTCCGAACGGGTTCTATGAATTGAAGGGGCCGCCCGAGCCGGCGAAGATCATGCCGCGGGCGAAGGATTTTGCCGCTGCTGCGATGCTGTGGGATGTCTCGGCGACACTGACCGGTGTATCCTTCGACGAGATCGCGGCCGCCGCATGAGCCGCGACGCCGTTGGGGACGTTCCGATGCAAGTCATCATCTTCGGCGCGACCGGCATGGTCGGGCAGGGTGTTTTGCGCGAATGCCTGATCGATCCCGGCGTCGCGCGCGTCGTCGCGGTCGGTCGCAGCCCGACCGGCGTGCGCAACGCCAAGCTCACCGAGATCATCCACGACGATTTTATCGACTATTCGGCGATCGAAGCGCAGCTCACCGGCTTCGATGCCGGTTTCTTCTGTCTCGGCGTCTCCTCGATCGGCATGAGCGAGGAGCGTTACCGCCACCTCACCTACGACATCACGCTCGCGGCGGCGACGATGCTGGCCAGGCTCAATCCGCAGATGATTTTCACCTACGTCACCGGCGCCGGAACCGATTCCACGGAGCAGGGGACGCGGATGTGGGCGCGGATCAAGGGCAAGACCGAGAACGATCTGCTCAAGCTGCCGTTCAAGGGCGCCTACATGTTCCGTCCCGGCGCGATCCAGCCCCTGCACGGCGCCCGCTCCAAGACCGCGTGGGTGCAGGCCGTCTACACCGCGACATGGCCACTCTGGTCGGTGCTCCGCCGGATCTCGCCAGGGCTCGTCACCTCGACCGAGCAGATCGGCCGCGCCATGATCCATGTCGCCCGGCAGGGTTATCCGCGGAAGGTGCTGGAGATGAAGGATATCAATAGCCTCTAGTCCGCCGGCCCGTTAGTTTTGCGGATATTTCTGGCGCCCATGCGCGTTGTGCCGCATCCGCCCCGAAGGAGAAGCGCCGGTGATGTCTCCCCAGCTCAAACTGATTGCGCTCGATGCCGACGATCTCGCCGTGATCTCGACCCATGTGCAGGATGCCCGCGTGCAGACATCGGACATCGTCTGGCGGCAGGGTGAGAAGCGGCTGGTGGTCGGCATGAGCCGGCTGGACTGGGAACAGACGCTGGAAGGTGAGGCCGCGCCGCGCCGGCTGGTCGCCGCGCTGCGCTTCGACCGTGTGCTGGCCTGCAAGTCGCGCAACATCGACCTCGCCGCGCCGGACAAGCTGCTGGATCTTCTCGGCATCGAGTTTCACCCCCAGGACGGCCGCGACGAGGAGCCCGGCGGCAGCGCGCTGCTGCTGTTTGCCCAAGGCGGCGCCATCCGCCTCGACGTCGAATGTCTGGAATGCGAGCTGACCGATCTGGGGGCGGATGAGCTGGGAACGGTCGGGGAGGGGTGAGGGACGGGCATCCCGCGCCAAACCCTCAGCCGTCGTCCTGGCGAAAGCCAGGACCCATAACCACCCATAACCACGAATGCTTGTGGTTATGG
>NZ_JBFULT010000337.1:0-8389 GCF_054049755.1 Bradyrhizobium sp. P5_C11_2 | reverse complement strand
TCCGAGCACGGTGTCGAAGGCGGCGCGCACGACGGCGCTCATGCCTTCGGTGGTCGCGAACCACGGCGTGTCCCAGAACGGCTTGCCGATGACGCCGTGGGCCTCGGCGCGAATGCCGGCGAGCGCGGTCTTGTTGGCGTAGAGCAGCTCGCCCTTGAGGTTGACCAGTCCCTGATACTGGTTGCTGGTCTCCAGGATCGCGCGCAGCCGCGCCTCGTTGGATTCGAGCTCGGCGGTGCGCTCGGTGATGCGCTCCTCCAGCGTCTCGTTCAGCCGCCTGAGCTCGATCTCGGCCTGCTTGGCGGCGGTAATGTCGTGGGCGACGCCGATGAAGCCGATGTGCTTGCCGGTCGGGTCCCAGCGCGGCTGCGATTCCGAGCGCAGCCAGCGCCAGTCGCCGCTCGCGTTCCTGTAGCGGGCTTCCAGCACGAACGGCTTCAGCGACGCTTCGCCCTGGACGGATTGTTGCAGCACATGCGGAAGGTCGTCCGGATGCAGCACCTTGCGCCAGTCGAAATCGATGGCCTCCGCATAGGGCAGGCCGACGAAGTCGACATAGGCCTGGTTGGCAAAGGACCGCTTGCGGTCGAGCTTGGTCACCCAGATCGGCACCGGCGCGCTGTCGGCGATCAGCCGAAAACGCTCCTCGCTCTCGCGCAGGGTCTCGCGGACCAGCATCTGGTCGGTGATGTCGATATGGGCGCCGACCAGTCGGATGGCGTGGCCGTCCCCGTCGCGCTCGATCTTGGCGACGACGCGGATCCACCGGGTTTCGCCGTCGCTGGGACGGATGATGCGGTATTCGGCGACATAGTCTTCGCTGGTCCCGGCAAGGGCGTCGATGAAGTGCTTGACGGTCGCTTCCCGGTCCTCGGGATGGATGCGATCGACCCAATCCTGGTGCGACTCGCCGGCGGCTTCCGCCGGCAGGCCGTGGATCATCAAATATTCGGGCGAGCGGCGGTTCTTGAAGCCGTCGCGGAAGTCGACCTCGAGGCCGCCGACCTTGCCGATGCGCTGGACTCGGGCGAGCTCCGCCTCGCGCTCCTGGAGCGCACGATAGGCGTCGTCGCGCTCGCGCGCGATCTCTTCCAGGTGCTGGCGCAGCCTTTCGGCGGCGATGGTCTCGGGCAAAGGATCGTTCAAGGCGTCGGCCGTTGTCATGCGGGTGCGCACATGCCGGACCGATATTCACACAGACGGGGCGTGATGGCCATTGCTCAAAGGCGAGAGAGTGTCGGGAAAGCTCCCGCGGTCGCCCGACACGGGAAAAATCTGACGAGGCAACGTCCGGTCTGGCAATTTGTTCCGGAGACTGGAACGATCGGCCCGCGGACACGTCTGTGCGAGGCGCCGAACGTGTTTTCCTGATACTCTCTTTCAGAAGAGGCTAAATCTTGAAGCTCTTTGTCTGCCAGGCCTGCGGCAACGTCCTCTATTTCGAGAATCGCGCCTGCGAACGTTGCGGCCATCGGGTCGCCTTCCTGCCGGAGAAGGAGACGATGTCGGCGCTCGAGCCCGATGGCGAGGCTGACGGCGAAGCCTGGGCCACGCTGGCCGACAAGGGCAAGGGGCGGATGCTGTGCCGGAATGCCGAGTACGACGCCTGCAACTGGCTGACCGACCCGGACGACGGCAACGGCTATTGCCGCGCCTGCCGCCATAACGGCATGGTGCCGGACCTGTCCGATCCCGTTCAGCTCGCGGGCTGGCGCGAGCTCGAGGGGGCGAAGCTGCGGCTGTTCTATTCCCTGATCCGCTGGAAGCTGCCGCTCCAGACCCGGCAGGAGAATCCCGCGCACGGGCTGATCTTCAATTTCCTCGCCGACGATCCGAACAGCGGGCGGAAGATCATGACCGGCCATGACAACGGCCTGATCACGATCGCGCTCACCGAGACCGACGGCATCGAGCGCGAACGGCGCAGGCTGGAGATGGGCGAGCCTTACCGCACGCTGCTCGGGCATTTCCGCCACGAGGTCGGACACTATTTCTGGGACGTGCTGGTGCGCGAGGGTGGCAGGCTGGATGAATGCCGCGCGGTGTTCGGCGACGATTCCGCCGATTACGGCCAGGCCTTGCAGCGCCATTATGCCGAAGGCGCGCCGCCGGACTGGCAGCAGAACTACGTCTCGGCCTACGCCACCACGCATCCCTGGGAAGACTTCGCCGAGACCTGGGCGCATTATCTCCACATCGTCGACACCCTGGAGATGGCCTCGGAGTTCGGCATGCAGGTGCGGCCGCGGGTCGACCGCGACGGAGAGTTGTCGACCCGGATACGTTTCAACCCCTACGAGGCCAGGGACGTCGAGGCGCTGGTCAATGCATGGCTGCCCTTCACCTTCGCCATGAACAGCGTCAACCGCGCCATGGGGCTGCACGACCTCTATCCCTTCATCCTGTCGCCCGCGGTGGTCGAAAAACTGGGCTTCATTCACGGTCTGGTCCGGGACGTGGCCAAGGCCAAGGCACCGTAGCGGGGCGGTCGCGGGTTCGCAGGCGCCGCGGGAGTGGGTTTTGGCGTCCGCCTGGTACGCCAGGGGCGCGGATTTTGACCGTTGCCTCCGCCCTATTTTGATGTACCACGGGAGCCACACGGCCCGTCCCCATAGGCCCCAACGGCCAGGGAAGGGTCCCGCCCAAGGTCGAGATTCAAGAAAAGCATGTTCAAACGCATTCTGATCGCCAATCGCGGCGAAATCGCCTGCCGGGTCATCAAGACCGCTCGCCGCATGGGAGTTCAGACGGTCGCGGTCTATTCCGAGGCCGACCGCGACGCCCTCCATGTCGAGATGGCCGACGAGGCCGTGCTGATCGGCCCGCCCGCGGCGGCCGAGAGCTATCTGGTGATCGAGAAGATCGTGGATGCCTGCCGCAAGACCGGCGCTGAGGCCGTGCACCCCGGCTACGGCTTCCTGTCCGAGCGCGAGGCGTTTCCGCGCGCGCTGGAGGCGGCCGGCATCGTCTTCATCGGCCCCAACCCGGGCGCGATCGCGGCGATGGGCGACAAGATCGAATCCAAGAAGGCGGCCGCGAAAGCAAAAGTCTCGACCGTGCCGGGCCATCTCGGCGTCATCGAGGACGACAGGCACGCGGTGCGGATCTCCGACGAGATCGGCTATCCCGTGATGATCAAGGCCTCGGCCGGCGGCGGCGGCAAGGGCATGCGCATCGCGCATTCGAAGGCCGAGGTCGCCGAGGGCTTCAATCTCGCCAAGGCCGAGGCCAAGGCCTCGTTCGGCGACGACCGCGTCTTCGTCGAGAAATTCATTGTCGATCCCCGCCACATCGAGATCCAGGTGCTGGGCGACAAGCACGGCAACGTCATCTATCTCGGCGAGCGCGAATGCTCGATCCAGCGCCGCAACCAGAAGGTCATCGAGGAGGCGCCGTCGCCGCTGCTCGATGAAGCCACGCGCCGCAAGATGGGCGAGCAGGCGGTCGCGCTGGCCAAGGCCGTGAACTACGACTCCGCCGGCACCGTCGAGTTCGTCGCCGGCCAGGACAAGAGCTTCTTCTTCCTGGAGATGAACACGCGCCTCCAGGTCGAGCACCCCGTCACCGAGCTCGTCACCGGCATCGACCTCGTCGAGCAGATGATCCGCGTGGCCGCGGGCGAAAAGCTCGGCATCACCCAGAAGGACGTCACGCTCACCGGCTGGGCCGTCGAGTCGCGTCTCTACGCCGAAGATCCGTTCCGCAATTTCCTGCCTTCGATCGGGCGCCTGGTGAAATACCGGCCGCCGGCGGAAGCGAGCCAGGACGGCATCACGGTGCGCAACGACACCGGCGTGCAGGAGGGCGGCGAGATCTCGATCCATTACGATCCGATGATCGCCAAGCTCGTCACGCATGCGCCGTCGCGCGCCGCGGCCATCGAGGCGCAGGCGACCGCGCTGGATTCGTTCTATGTCGACGGCATCCGGCACAACATCCCGTTCCTATCGGCCCTGATGCATCATCCGCGCTGGCGCGAGGGCCGGCTCTCGACCGGATTCATCGCCGAGGAATTCCCCAAGGGATTTGCGGTGCGCGTGCCCGAGGGCGAGGTCGCACGGCGCATCGCCGCGGTCGGCGCCGCCATCGATCACGTGCTGGGTGAGCGCAAGCGGCAGATCTCGGGGCAGATGGGCGGCCGCGTCGTGCAGCGCGAGCGCCGCCGCGCAGTCTGGCTCGACCGTCAGGAGATATTGCTCGAGGTCGCGCGCGAGGGCGAGGCCATCGCAATTCGTTTCATCGACGCCGAGGGCAAGGTCGGCAACGCGCATCTGTTGCAATCGCCGTGGAAGCCGGGCGATCCGGTCTGGCAAGGCACCATCGACGGCCATTTCGTCGCGGTGCAGACGCGGCCGATCGCCAACGGCATCCGTCTTGCGCATCAGGGCGTCGAGGTGCCGGTCTATGTCTGGACCGAAGCGGAAGCGGCCTCGGCGCGGCTGATGCCGGTGACGACGGCCTCCGATACCGGCAAGAAGCTGCTCTGCCCGATGCCCGGGCTCATCGTCTCGATCGCGGTGACCGAAGGGCAGGAGGTCAAGGCCGGCGAGACGCTTGCGGTGGTCGAAGCCATGAAGATGCAGAACGTGCTGCGCGCCGAGCAGGACGGCACGGTGAAGAAGGTCCACGCCAGTGCAGGCGCCACGCTGGCGGTGGACGCGCTGATTTTGGAGTTTGCGTAAGCGGCTCAATGTCGTCCTGGCGAAAGCCAGGACGACGGCAGGGTTGCAATTCGTATTGATCGAGAAATCGCCATGGCCTTCCGTTCCCGCCGCGAAAAACTGCGTTCGATCCTGTCGGGGCAAGCCTGCATCCATCCCGGCTCCGTGTACGACGCGATCTCGATCCGTATCGCCGCGGATCTCGGCTTTCCGCTCGGCATGTTCGGCGGCTCTGTCGCCTCGCTCGCCGTGCTCGGCGATCCCGACATTACGCTGATCACGCTCACCGAGCTCGCCGAGCAGATGCGGCGGATGTCGCGCGCCGCCGCATTGCCGGTGCTGGTCGATGCCGACCACGGCTATGGCAACGCGCTCAACGTGCGCCGCACGGTGCAGGAGCTGGAGACGGCGGGGGCGGCCGGTCTCACCATCGAGGACACGCTGCTGCCGGCCGCCTTTGGCGAGGCAAAGACGCAATTGATCTCGCTGGAGGAGGGCGTCGGCAAGATGGAGGCGGCGCTCAGCGGCCGCAGCGATCCCTCGCTCGTCATCATGGGCCGTACCGGAGCCGCCTCGATCACGTCGCTCGACGATGCCATCCGCCGCGCACAGGCCTATGAGGCCACCGGCGTCGACGCGCTGTTCTTCACCGGCATCAAGTCGCGCGCCGAGCTCGAGGCGATCGCGGCGGCAACGCGCCTGCCGATCGTGCTCGGTGGCGCGCCGGACGAGTTGAACGCGCTCGACTATCTCGCCACCCAGCGCGTGCGCATCGCGCTCCAGGGCCACGCGCCGATCGCGGCCGCAACGCAGGYCGTCTACGACACGCTGAAAGCGTTGCGTGAGGGCACGGCGCCGAAGGCGCTGAGGGGTCTCGCATCGTCCGAACTGACCAACCGCATCATGCGCGAGGCCGACGTCAAGGCACGCAGCGCCGATGTCCTCGGACTGAAGAAATGAGCCGGGCGATCCTCCAGGTCATGATCCGCGGCCGCGTGCAGGGCGTCGGCTATCGTGCCTGGGTCGAATATCAGGCGATGACGAGCGGGTTGGAAGGCTGGGTCCGCAACCGCCGCGACGGCAGCGTCGAGGCGCTGTTCGCGGGCGCGCCACAGCATGTCGCCGAAATGGTCGCACTGTGCCGCCACGGCCCGCCGTCGTCGCGCGTGGACAGCGTCACCAGCGAAACTGCAAGCGTGGACGAGCTGAATTTGCGCCGGGCAGGGGAGACGTTCTCGGTGTTGCCGACGGTGTGACGTAGACGGAGTGGAGCTCTTGCCGCGCAGGCGGTGCGCTCCCTCGCCCCGTTCTTACGGGGAGAGGGGCTTCTCTCCGCGCATGAGACTGCCGCGAGACCTGTACCCCCTCACCCGGATCGCAAGAGCGATCCGACCTCTCCCCGCAAGCGGGGAGAGGTGAAACAATCACCGCGGCAGCTTCGCGATCGCTTCGCTCAGCTCGTGGATCTCGTAGGGTTTGCGCAGGATCGGGAAATCGCCGCGCACGTCGGCGGCGGCCTCGCTGTAGCCGGTGGCGAGCAGGATCGGCAGGCCCGGGCGGATCTGGCGCAGCTGATGGGCGAGGCTCAGTCCGTCCATCTTGCCGGGCATGACGATGTCCGAGAATACGAAGTCGACGCCGTTGGTCTCGATCTCGCGCAAGGCGGCTTCGGCGTCGGCGACCCGGCGGACGTGGTAGCCGAGCTGCTCCAGCAGGCCAATGCTGACAATGGCGACCTCCGGGTTGTCCTCGACTAGCAGCACCGTGCCGCTGCCGCGGAATGAATCCACGTCCGGCATCTCGCGCGACGGCGCGTTCAGTCCGCGCGGCAGGAGGATGGTGAAGGTCGTGCCCTTGCCGAGCTCGCTTGCGACCTTCACCGTGCCACCGGCCTGATGGGTAAAGCCGTGCACCTGGGAGAGGCCGAGACCGGTGCCCTTGCCGATCGGCTTGGTGGTGAAGAACGGATCGAAAATCCTGTCGAGCACGTCGGAGGGAATGCCGAGGCCGGTGTCGGCGACGTCGATCGCCACGAATTCGCCGGTCAGGAACGGCTCGTCCAGCACGACGTTGCGGGCGCCGATCGTCACCGTGCCGCCGTCCGGCATCGCATCGCGGGCGTTGATGACGAGGTTGAGCAGCGCCGTCTCGAGCTCGGCGGCATCGGTCCTGATCGGCCAGACACCGCGGCCGACGTCGAAGGCGAGGCGCACCGAGCTGCCGACGCCGGCATCGAGCACATCGCGGATCGCCGCGATCCGGTCGGCGAAATCGATCGCCTGCGGATTGACGCTCTGCCGCCGCGCGAAGGTCAGCAGTTGGTTGGTCAATGCGGCGCCGCGCCTGGTCGCGGTCTCGATCGCGGAGATCGCGCGCTCAAGCTTGGCCTCGTCGGCGGTGCCCTTCTTCAGGACGTGAAGGCTGCCGCTGATGATCATCAGGAGGTTGTTGAAGTCGTGCGCGACGCCGCCGGTGAGCTGGCCGAGCGCGTCGAACTTCTGCGACTCGGCGAGCTGCTTCTGCATCGCGTCGAGCCTGAGCTGCGCGTTGCGACGCTCGGTGATGTCGCGTGTGATCTTGGCGAAGCCGACCAGATCGTCGTCCTCGTAGATCGGATCGATCACCACGCTTGCCCAGAAGAAGGTGCCATCCTTGCGGACGCGCCAGCCTTCCTCCTCGTAGCGGCCCTTCTCCCGGGCGATGCCGAGCGCGCGGGCGGGCTTGCCGTTGGCCCGGTCGGTCTCGGTGTAGAAGCGGGAAAAATGCTGTCCGAGGATCTCCTCGGGCGAATAGCCCTTGATACGCTCGCCGCCGATGTTCCAGCTCGTGATGGTCCCGGAGGGATCGAGCATGTACAGGGCGTAGTCCGCAACTCCTTCGACCAACAGCCGGAAACTGCGTTCGCTCTCGAACAAGTCTCTCTGTTGATTGGACTTTTTTACCATTACGGGACCCCGCCTCGACCCGTGCAAACGCGGCAAAATAGGGATTGTTCCCGCGCTCTGGGATATTTTTAGGCAAATCTCGTCAACAGTATGCAGCCGCAAAATGGTTGCGGGACGGCTTGACAGTGGATCGGGGTCATCAGATATTTCTGTCATGACAGAAATAACCGGAAAGAAGAAACTTCCCGCTGCCGTCGAGCGCTTCATCCTGCATTGGGGCGACATGGGAGACGGGTGGGGCGTCAATCGCTCGGTCAGCCAGATCCACGGGTTGCTCTATCTCGCCGAGGCGCCGATGACCGCCGAGGACATCGCCGACACGCTTGGCATGGCGCGCTCCAACGTCTCCAACTCGATCAAGGAGCTGCTCGCCTGGAACCTGATCCGCCGGGTGCCGATCCTCGGCGACCGCCGCGACCATTACGAGGCCGAGACCGACATCTGGGAGATCGCGGCGCGGATCGCGGCGCGGCGCAAGGAGCGGGAGCTCGATCCGGCGGTCGCTGCGCTACGGGCCTGCGTGTCCGACGCAGCCGCCGATCCGGCCGTCAGTCCGGTTGCGAGCAAGCGGCTGAAGGAGATGCTCGCCTTCACCGAGCTCGCCGACCACTGGTTCATGCAGATGCTGAAAGTGCCGCGGCCGCGGCTGGTCGCCTTGATGCGGCTTGGCGAGAAGATCGCCAACCTGCTGCCGCTGGGCAAGGCCAAATAGACCATAGGAGGGTGCGATGACGTCAGAGAGATTATCAGGCTCCCACGCATCTCACCCCGCTCACACCAGGC
>NZ_JBFULT010000336.1:0-8412 GCF_054049755.1 Bradyrhizobium sp. P5_C11_2 | reverse complement strand
CCATGGCAACCACGCGAGACCACCGTCAGATCGTCGAAACCGCGACCGAGGCACGCCAGGGCGAGCCGGGACCGTCGGTGGCGGCGCTGCTTGCCATCTCGACCGGGCTTGCGATCCTGATCCTCGCCGTGGTCTGGTTCGTGTTCTTCCGGACCTGACGGCGAAGTCTGGACCTTCCGACTCACCGCATAACGCGGCACATTGCGCCCGCCACGCCGCCGGCTCGTCCGGTGGCCTGGCGGGCGCAATCGCGTCGGTGCGTGGCAGAGCGTATATGACCAAAAAGTAACATTCCGCGGTTCCCTGCGTTCATATTCAGTTCACGCCGGAATTGATCATCTGTGGCGGTCGATCATGCTGCCTGTCCTGCAGCCTATCTTTGGAGAGAAGCGTGCGCCTGCTCGTTGTTGAGGACGACCCCGATCTCAATCGCCAGCTCACCAAGGCCCTGACCGACGCCGGCTACGTCGTCGACCGCGCCTTTGACGGCGAGGAAGGGCATTATCTCGGCGACAACGAGCCCTACGACGCCGTCGTGCTCGACATCGGCCTGCCGAAGAAGGACGGCATCTCGGTGCTGGAGGCCTGGCGCCGCAACGGCCGCACCATGCCGGTCCTGATCCTGACCGCACGCGACCGCTGGAGCGACAAGGTCCAGGGGTTCGACGCCGGGGCCGACGACTACGTCGCAAAACCGTTCCATCTGGAGGAGGTGCTGGCGCGCATCCGCGCGCTGCTGCGCCGCTCGACCGGCCATGCCCAGAGCGAGCTGAGCTGCGGCCCGGTCACGCTCGACACCAGGACCGGCCGGGTCAGCGTCTCCGGCAATCCTGTGAAGATGACCTCGCACGAATATCGGCTTCTGGCCTACCTGATGCACCATTCGGGGCGCGTCGTCTCGCGCACCGAGCTGGTCGAGCACCTCTACGACCAGGATTTCGACCGCGACTCCAATACGATTGAGGTGTTCGTCGGCCGCATCCGCAAGAAGCTCGACGTCGACATCATCCAGACCGTCCGTGGCCTCGGCTATCTCCTGACCCCGCCGCCCGCTCCGGGCGCTTGAGGCCTTCTCGGGCTTGACGGGAGGCCGAACAGGGGGCCTTGGTCCGGTCATGACCTCCGACGACCCGACATCCTGCGCTTTCCGGGATCCTTCCGATGGCCGCTAGCTCGCTTGCCAACCGACTGTTCCTGTCGGCGACCGCGTGGCTGGTGGTGATCCTGGCCATCACCGGCGTGGTGCTGTCATCGGTCTACAAGAACGCCACCGAGCGCGCCTTCGACCGCCGGCTCAACCTTTATCTGCGCACACTGATCGCCGAGGTCGCCACCCCCGACGAGCCGCCGGACCGCCAGTTCCAGTCGCTCGGCGAGCCCCTGTTCGAATTGCCGCTGTCCGGCTGGTACTGGCAGATCACGCGGACCGACACCGAAAAGCCGGAGGTGCGCTCGTCGCGCTCGCTCTGGGACAAGAAGCTGCCGAAGCTGGAAGAGCAGGGCTCCGAGCTCACAGCTGCCGGCATCCGGCTCGCTTATGTCGACGGGCCCGAGGGCCAGAACCTGCGGATGGTGGAGCGGCCGGTCGATCTCGGCGGCGACGGCAAATATCTCGTCAGCGTCGCTGGCGACGATACCGAGATTTTCGACGAGACGCGCAGCTTCGACTACTATCTCGGCGGCACATTCACCGCGCTCGGCATCGTGCTGCTGTTGACCACGGTGTTCCAGGTCCGCTTCGGCCTCGCACCGCTCAAGCGCATCTCGGAGTCGATTGCCGACATCCGCTCCGGCCGGGCGGAGCGGCTCGAGGGCGAATTCCCGGTCGAGATCGCACCTCTGGCGCGCGAGACCAACGCGCTGATCGACGCCAATCGCGAGATCGTCGAGCGGGCCCGCACCCATGTCGGCAATCTCGCGCATGCGATCAAGACGCCGCTCTCGGTCATCGTCAACGAGGCCGGCGTGCACGCCGCCGACCCGTTCGCCGCAAAGGTCATGGAGCAGGCCGACGTGATGCGCGATCAGGTCGCCCATCACCTGGAGCGCGCCCGTATCGCGGCGAGGGTCTCGGTGGTCGCGACCGTGACGGAGGTTGCACCCGCCATCGAGGCGCTGCGGCGGACCATGGAGAAGATCCATCGCGACCGCGGTATCGTCGTCGAGGCCAAGGCCGATCCGTCGGCAAAATTCCGGGGCGAGCGGCAGGACCTGGAGGAGATGGTCGGCAACCTCGTCGACAATGCCTGCAAATGGGCCGCCTCGCACGTCTTCATCGAGGTCCTGGTGGAGGCGCCGCACCAGGCGGGCGCAGGTCCGCGCTTGCGGATCATCGTCGATGACGACGGCCGCGGGCTGTCGGAGACCGAGCGGGCCCAGGTCTCGCGGCGCGGGCAGCGGCTCGACGAGTCGAAGCCCGGTTCCGGGCTCGGCCTTTCCATCGTGGTCGACCTCGCCGCGCTCTACGGCGGCAGCCTCTCGCTCGGCAGCGCGCCGATCGGAGGGCTGCGGGCCGAGCTGGGCCTCCCCGGAATATAATCCTTTGTTCCGGCATGGCTTTTCGCCTTGGCGGGCGACGCCCGGGAGGAAATCGGGGGCATTCGGCGCGACTTCCTCAACGGCTTCTTAAGGCGCGCGCCCCTATGATCGCGCCCGGACGCATCCCATGTCCGCCACTTTACCGTGCATTACCCGGGCGCATGAGCCAGACATCGATCGAGCGGCTGAGGGAATATCTCGCGCAGCTCCCGCCGCAATCGCAGGCGCTGCTGATGCGGGAGTTCGAGCGTGCGCTGGAGCGTGGCCAGGACACGGCGGTGGCGACCCTCGTGCTCGAGCAGCTGCGCAAGATCGTGCGCAAGACGGAAGCCGACGAGGCCCCCGCGCCGCGCACCGACGATCTGTCGCGGCTCTTGTTCCAGGTGCTGGAACCGTTTCTGGTCGAGGCCGGCGCGCCGATCCGGGTCGGACAGATCCGCCGGTCCTCGCTATTGCCGATCTGGCAATGGCTCGGCCGCGACGGTGCCCCGGACAAGGTGAATGAATTCGAGGCCGCGCTGGCGCGCATGCCGGTGGCGGACAGTGCGGGGCAGGTCGAAGCCCTGGCGCAGAAGCTCCAGGCCGTCGCCGCGGACGCCATCTTCGCGCTGACCGGGCCCGGCGGCGGCGACAAGTCGCGCGCGCTCGCCCGCGTCGGTCCGCCCAACGTGATCGAGGATCTGTATTCGACCGGGGCGGTGCTTGCGGTTCGCGAGGCCATCGCCACCCTGAACGAAAAGCTGCCGCGCTTCCTGCGCGCCTTCGGCGATTCCCAGATCGCCTCGGTG
The DNA here is from genome assembly GCF_054049755.1 of Bradyrhizobium sp. P5_C11_2. Taxonomy (NCBI): domain Bacteria; kingdom Pseudomonadati; phylum Pseudomonadota; class Alphaproteobacteria; order Hyphomicrobiales; family Nitrobacteraceae; genus Bradyrhizobium; species Bradyrhizobium sp. P5_C11_2. The sequence continues at coordinate 5,086 of NZ_JBFULT010000336.1, read as the reverse complement.
ATGGCCGCGCTCAACATTCCGGCGCTGCAGACGCCGCAGATGCTGCCCTTCGCGCTGTCGATGGTGGTGCAGCGGATGACCGCGCCGTGGCAGATCATCCGCCTCGCCATCAAGATTGCGGCGTCCGACGACGAGATCCGCGTCGCGGCAACGCCCTATGGCGTCGCCGTCACCATCGCCCTGCACGATTTGTCCTGCGTTGCCGCCATCCTGCGCATGGACATCAAGCGCAGCTATTTCGACAACGTCGCCGACAATCTCAAGGCGCTGCACGACGGCGTGCGCGGCCTGCGCACCGAGCTCGATCTGCGCAACGATTCCGCCTGGGGCAAGCAGTTGACCTCGATCCGGGCCGACATCTCCAATGCGCTCCAGTCCGAGATCGACAGCGTTCCCGGCCGTGTTCGCCGTATCCTGCGCCAGCGTCCCGAGAAGGACATTCCGCCGGGGGCGCGGATCGACAGCACCGAGGTGGAGGAGACCGCGGCGCTGATCGACTTCGTCGCAACCTGCCGCAACTATGCCAGCGAGCTTGCGATCAACGAGGTGACGCTGCGCACCTATTCCGACCTCCAGCAATATGTGGAGCGCTCGACCGAGCAGCTGGTGCAGTCGCTGCGCGCGGCCGATCACAAGGTCCGCACCTATCGGCAGCAGCAGGTGCAGGCCGCGATTCGTTTCTGCCAGTTGCTGTTCGGTGACGATTACGCCTCGCTGATGAGCCGCGCCGCGGAAAACGCGCTGACCGGCGAGCGCAAATCGTCGCGCGCAAGTTGATCCAAGCGCATATTTTCGTGATCACAATTTGTGGTTGACGATGCCGGTGGCGAGCCCTACGGTCGACGTGCCGGTCCGGGGAATTTCTATCTGTGGGCGCATGAAACCACTTATCAGCTTCGTTGAAATCGAGAACCGCGTAATCGTGGCGAAGTACCAGAGATTGATGGTCAGGGCGAAGGTGGTGCTGGTCGAAAAGGGAAGCGGTCGGCAGTTTCCGGAGACGACCACGACGATCGCGTCGCCGGTTCCCGTTGGCGCGTTGCGCATCAGATTGCCGGATGCGATCCGGCCGGGAACGTACTTCCTGAAGGCCATCAACGGGCACGGCGAGGACGCCGCCCAGAGTGTAGACTTCGAGATACACTAAGCCGTTGGATTTCCACGATTTCGAGACGGCATCGGGTCGCGGCAAATTGACAATTGTCAATTGCCGCATCGTCCAGCCGTGGTGTAAAGCCACCTGTGGGCGCGGCTCGCGCGCCGCCGGAAGCTTGCCTGATGACGCTATGGTTCGTGTTCGCGCTGATGACGGTCGCGGCGATCTTCGCCGTGCTCTGGCCGCTCGGCCGCGGCGTGCGCGCGCAAGGCCGCGACGCTGAGACCCAAGACGCTCAAGATCAAGACACTCAAATTCAGGGCAGCGRGGTCGCGGTTTACAAGGACCAGTTGGCCGAGCTCGAGCGCGATCTCGGCGCAGGGCTGATCGCGGCACCGGAAGCCGAGGCCGCACGCGTCGAGATCAGCCGCAGGCTGCTCGCCGCGGCCGGCCATGAGCCCGCGCCGGCGTCGAAGTCGAGTCTCAAATGGCGCCGCGCCGCGGCCGTGCTGGCGCTCGTTGGCCTGCCGCTCGTCGCGATCGGCGTCTACATGCCGCTCGGTTCGCCCATGCTTCAGGACTTTCCGCTGGCGCAGCGCGAGCGCGGGTCAGGGTCCGGCATGGCGCGGTCGCTCGAGACCCTTGTCGTGCAGGTCGAGCAACATCTGGAAAAGAATCCGACCGATGGGCGCGGCTGGAACGTGCTCGCGCCGGTGCTGGAGCGGCTCGGCCGCTTCGATGATGCGGCGCGCGCCTACCGTAACTCGCTCACCTACAACGGCGAGAGCGCGGAACGCAGGTCCAACCTCGGCGAGGCGCTGTCGGCTGCCGCCGGCGGCGTGGTGACCGCGGAAGCCAAGGCCGAATTCGAGCGCGCGCGTGCGCTGGACGCCGACGATCCCAAGGCGAACTACTTCCTCGGGCTCGCCGCCGAGCAGGACGGCCGCAAGGACGATGCGGCCACGATCTGGCGCGCGCTGCTTGCCAAAGCGCCGGCGGATGCGCCGTGGCGGCCTCTGGTGCAATCCGCGCTCGCAAGGGCCGGCGGCGGCGGGCTGCCGGCGCTGTCGGACGAGACGATCGCTGCGTCCAAGGACATGAGCGAGGGCGATCGCGGCGCCATGGTGCGCGGCATGGTCGAGCGTCTGGCCACGCGGTTGAAGCAGAACGGCGATGACGTCGAGGGTTGGCTGCGCCTGGTGCGCGCCTATCTCGTGATGGGCGAGCGCGACAAGGCGAGGGGCGCCTCGACCGACGCGCGTCAGGCGGTCGCCAACGACGCCGAGCGGCTGCGCCAGCTCAACGAAGGTCTCAAGACGCTCGGGCTCGACGGATGACGATTTTGGGACGAGACGAGCCGAGAACGGATACGCCATGACCCGCAAGCAGCGACGTATGACCATTATCGGCGGCTCGCTCGCCGTGCTCGCGCTCGCGGCCGCGCTGGTGCTCAACGCACTTCGCGATTCCATCGTGTTCTTCTCGACCCCGACCATGGTCGCCGAGAAGCACGTTGCGCCCGGCAAGCGGTTTCGCCTCGGCGGCCTGGTGCAGCCCGGCTCGCTCCAGCGCGGCGACAATCTCGCGGTGACGTTTGAAGTCGCCGACGGCGGTGCCAAGCTGCCGGTCGCCTACAAGGGCATTTTGCCCGACCTGTTCCGCGAAGGGCAGGGTGTCGTCGCCGAAGGCGCGCTCGACGCCAACGGCGTGTTCAAGGCCGACACCGTGCTTGCCAAGCACGACGAGACTTACATGCCCAAGGACGTCGCCGATGCCCTGAAGAAGCAGGGGCATTGGAAGGACGATTACGGCGCCAAGGCTTCGGATAGCGTAAAGCCTGCGGCGACGACCGCGCAGGGCAACCCGCAGGGAGCAGTGCGTTGATCGCGGAATCCGGACATTACGCGCTGGTGCTCGCRCTCGCGCTGGCGCTGATCCAGTCGATCGTGCCGCTGATCGGTGCACGCTTGCGCGACGTTGGCCTGATGAACGTGGCGCGCTCCGCCGCGCTGGCGCAGCTTTTGTTCGTCGGGGCCTCGTTCTTGGCCCTCGTGATACTGCACGTGAACTCGGATTTCTCCGTCGCCAACGTCTACGAGAACTCCCATTCGATGAAGCCGCTGATCTACAAGATCACCGGCGTGTGGGGGAACCATGAAGGCTCGATGCTGCTGTGGGTGTCGATCCTGGCGCTGTTCGGCGGGCTGGTCGCGGCGTTCGGCAACAATCTGCCGCTGTCGCTGCGCGCGCATGTGCTCGCAGTCCAGGCCTGGATCGCCAGCGCCTTCTATCTCTTCATCCTGGTGACCTCGAACCCGTTCCTACGTATCGCCAATCCGCCGATCGAGGGCCGCGATCTCAACCCGGTGCTTCAGGACATCGGCCTCGCTGTGCATCCGCCGATGCTCTATCTCGGCTATGTCGGCTTCTCGATCTCGTTCTCCTTCGCGATCGCGGCGCTGCTCGAGGGTCGCATCGATGCGGCCTGGGCGCGCTGGGTGCGTCCGTGGACGCTGGTCGCCTGGATATTCCTGACGCTCGGCATCGCGATKGGCTCCTATTGGGCCTATTACGAGCTCGGCTGGGGCGGCTGGTGGTTCTGGGACCCGGTCGAGAACGCCTCACTGATGCCGTGGCTCGCCGGCACCGCACTGCTGCACTCGGCGCTGGTGATGGAGAAGCGCAATGCGCTGAAGGTCTGGACCATCCTGCTGTCGATCCTGACCTTCTCGCTGTCGCTGCTCGGCACCTTCCTGGTGCGTTCGGGCGTCATCACCTCGGTGCACGCCTTTGCCACCGATCCGACCCGCGGCGTGTTCATTCTCCTGATCCTCTGCCTGTTCATCGGCGGCAGCCTGTCGCTGTTCGCTGGACGCGCGACCGCGTTGAAGCAGGGCGGCCTGTTCGCGCCGATCTCGCGCGAGGGCGCGCTGGTGCTGAACAATCTGCTGCTCACCGTGGCCTGCGCCGTCGTGCTGTTCGGCACGCTCTATCCGCTGGCGATGGAAGTGCTTGCCGATTTCAAGATGTCGGTCGGTGCGCCGTTCTATAACCTCACCTTCGTGCCCCTGTTCACACTGCTGCTGCTCGCCGTGCCGTTCGGGCCGATGCTGGCGTGGAAGCGGGGCGATCTGCTCGGCGTCACCCAGCGGCTGCTCGCGGCGGGCGTTGCCAGCCTCGTTGTAATCGCCATCGTCTGGGCCTGGACGCGTGGCGGCAGTGCGCTGGCGCCATTGGCAATCGGGCTTGGCGTCTTCGTCATCGCCGGTGCAGCGACGGATCTGGCCGAACGAACCGGCTTGTTTCGCCTGCCATTCGCAACGACGCTGCATCGCGCCCGCGGCCTGCCGCGTTCGACCTGGGGCTCGGTGTTCGCGCATGCAGGGCTCGGCGTCGCGCTGATCGGGATCGTCTGCGAGACCACCTGGAACAGCGAATACATCGCGACGATGAAGCAGAACGACGTCGCCCACATCGCCGGCTACGATCTGAAGCTGGACGGGCTGTTTCAGCGCCAGGGCCCCAACTACCGCGAGATGATCGCCGAGTTCAACGTCAGCCGTGACGGCGAGACGCTCAGCGTCATGACGCCGTCCAAGCGCAGCTTCACCACCCGCGGCTCGTCGACCACGGAGGCCGCGCTGCTGACGCGTGGTGCAAGCCAGCTCTATGTCTCGCTCGGCGACGCCACCGCCGAGGGCGCAATCGCCGTGCGCATCTATCACAAGCCGCTGGTGCTGCTGATCTGGTGGGGACCGGTGCTGATGGCGTTCGGCGGCATGCTCTCGCTGTCCGACCGGCGCTTGCGGGTCGGCGCGCCGAAACCGGCGCGGGCCAAGCAACGCCTCCAGCCGGCGGAGTGAACCGATGCGTCGGATGGTGCTGGCGATTGTCGCGATGATGCTGCTGGCCTGGCCCGCGGCCTATGCCGTGCAGCCCGACGAGATCATGACGGACCCCGCGAAGGAAACCCGCGCGCGTGAATTGTCG
>NZ_JBFULT010000335.1:0-8428 GCF_054049755.1 Bradyrhizobium sp. P5_C11_2 | reverse complement strand
ACCCTATTCCATCGAACGCGTGGAAACCCTCACCGCGATCGATCGTTTTCTGAAAGCGACCGGCGACTGCGAGATCGCCTGGCTGTCGGACAGCGTCGACACCGGCCGCGGCGAGGAGTTTGTGCAAGGCCTCGGCAAGACCATCGGAGATCGCAGCTTGACGGTGTTCGAAGGCGGCACCTCCTCCCCGCTGGCGCTGGCCGCAGCGGAGAACGCGGCGGCGAAAATGACGGTGAAGGTGCTGCGCACCGACAGCGGCATCACCGCCGGCACCGTGCGGGCGCTGGACCAGAAGGGCTCGCCGATCGGCGAGGCGCGCTACAGCTTCGGCCCGCAGGACAAGGAAACCGAAGCGGCGTTCGACCTGCCGGTCGAGCTGCGCAACGACATCACGCGGCTCGAGATCTCCGGCGAGCGCTCGGCCGGCGCGGTGCAGCTGCTGGACAAGCGCTGGCGCCGGCGCGCCATCGGCATCGTCTCCGGTGCGACCAGCGAGACCGCGCAGCCGCTGCTGGCACCGACCTTCTATCTCACCCGCGCGCTGGCGCCGTTCGCCGACGTGCGGCTCGCGGACAAGGGCTCGCCGCAGCAGGGCATCACGCAATTCCTCGACCAGAAGCTGCCGATGATCATTCTGGCCGACGTCGGCACCATCGCGCCCGAGCTGCGCGAACGGCTCAACGCCTGGATCGACCAGGGCGGCGTGCTGGTGCGGTTCGCCGGGCCCAGATTGGCGCAGGCCGAAGACGATCTCGTTCCGGTCAAGCTGCGCAAGGGCGGCCGCACGCTCGGCGGCAGCCTGACCTGGGAGAAGCCGCAGCATCTGGCCACCTTCAGCGCCGATGGGCCGTTTACCGGCGTGGTCGTGCCCAAGGACGTCACCGTGAGCCGGCAGGTTCTCGCCGAGCCCGACGCCGTGCTCGCCACCAAGAGCTGGGCCTCGCTGGAAGACGGCACGCCGCTGGTGACCGGCGAGCATCGCGGCAAGGGCCTGGTCAGCCTGTTCCACGTCAGCGCCGACATGCGCTGGTCGGATCTGCCGATGTCGGGCACCTTCGTCGAAATGCTGCGGCGGATCGTCGACATGTCCGGCTACACCACCAAGCCCGGCGCAGGCGTTGCCGGCGAGGCGAGCACCGAGACGGTGGCGCCGCTGCACATTCTCGACGGCTTCGGCGCCTTCGGCCCGCCGCCGGCCACCGCAAAGCCGTTGCCCGCGGATTATCGCGACCGCGCCACACCCGATCATCCGCCGGGCTTTTACGGTCCGCCAGAAGGACCGCTCGCCGTGAACACGCTCGCCGCCGCCGACCGCATCGCGCAGCTCAACACCGCGAGCCTGCGCGCCCGGCACGCCACCTACACCAATGCCGAGCCACGCGATTTGCGCGGCTGGCTGCTGTCGACGGCGCTGGCGCTGTTCCTGATCGACGCCATCATCGTCGCGGTGCTGGGCGGCGGCCTCGCCGCGCTGCTGCGCCGCCGCGCCGCGCCTGCAATGATCGTGCTCGGGCTGGTGCTTGCCGGCCTGTTGGCGTTCTCGCCGACGCCTTCGCGCGCCGACGGCGCCGCGGACGAGTTCGCGATGAAGGCGGTGTCGCAGACCCGCCTCGCCTATGTCGTCACCGGCAATGCCGACGTCGATTCCATCGTCAAGGCCGGCTTGTCCGGACTGACGCTGTTCCTGGCACAGCGCACCGCGCTCGAGGCCGGCGATCCCGTCGGCGTCGATCCCGCGCGCGACGAGCTCGCCTTCTTCCCGCTGATCTACTGGCCGATCGTGCCGGGCGCGCCAAAGCCGCCGCAGGACGCGATCAACAAGATCGACGCCTATATGAAGCAGGGCGGCACCGTGATCTTCGACACCCGCGACGCGATCGAAGCGCCGCCCGGCGACAACAGTGCCTCGCAGACGCCGGGAATGCGGGCGCTGCGCGAGATCCTGTCCTCGCTCGACGTGCCCGAGCTCGAGCCGGTGCCGCGCGAGCACGTGCTGACCAAGACCTTCTACCTGCTGCGCGACTTCCCCGGCCGCTTCAACTCCGGCCAGACCTGGGTCGAGACGCTGCCGCGCGAGGACGACGACGAGAGCGCACAGCGGCCGGCGCGCGGCGGCGACGGCGTCTCCCCGATCATCATCACCTCGAACGATCTTGCCGGTGCCTGGGCGATCCGTCCCGACGGCCAGCCGATGCTGCCGCTCACGCCGGGCGAGCCGCGCCAGCGCGAATTCGCCTACCGCGCCGGCGTCAACATCGTGATGTACACGCTGACCGGCAACTACAAGGCCGACCAGGTGCACGCGCCGGCCTTGATCGAACGGCTGGGGCAATAGAGATGCGCGTGACGAGCTTGAGCCACACGCCCCGTCATTCCGGGATGGTCCGAAGGACCAGACCTGGAATCTCGGGATTCCGGGATCGATGCTTCGCATCGCCCCGGAATGACGTTGATAGGTCTGTCTGATGAATTACGGCATTGCGTTCACGCCGCTGGTTCCCGCGATCGTGCTGTGGCTGGCGCTCGCCGCGGTCGTCGTCATCGCGCTCGTGCTGGCGCTTGCGCGGGCGCGCGGAGCGGCCGTGCGCGTGGCGGCGCTGGCGCTGTTCCTGCTGGCGCTCGCCAATCCCTCCTTCACGCGCGAGGACCGCGATCCCCTCACCTCGATCGCGGCCGTCGTCGTCGACAAGAGCCCGAGCCAGAATTTCGGCAACCGCACCCGCGAGGCCGCACAGGCGCAGGAGGCGCTGGTCGACGGCCTGAAGAAGATCAAGGGCCTCGAGGTCCGCGTCGTCGATGCCGGACAGGCCGATGGCGAAACCGACGGCACAAGGTTGTTCGGTGCGCTCGCCTCCGCATTGTCGGACGTGCCGGTCGACCGCGTCGCCGGCGCGTTCCTGATCACCGACGGCCGCGTCCACGACATCCCGGCCAATGCCGCCGCGCTCGGCTTCCAGGCGCCGGTGCACGCGCTGATCACGGGACAGAAGGACGAGCGCGACCGCCGCATCGCGATCACGGCGGCGCCGCGCTTCGGCATCGTCGGCCAGAACCAGACGATCACCTACCGCCTCGACGACCAGGGCGTCAGCGGCGAGCGCGCCAAGGTCACGGTCCGCAGGGACGGCGAGGTCATCAACGAGCGCACGCTGTCGAGCGGCCAGACCGCGAGCGTCGACGTCGACATCAAGCATGCGGGGCCGAACATCGTCGAGATCGAGGCTTCGCCGCTCGAGCGGGAACTGACACCGGTGAACAACCGTGCGGTCGTCGCCATCGACGGCGTGCGCGACAAGCTGCGCGTGCTGCTGGTCTCGGGTGAGCCGCATTCCGGCGAGCGCACCTGGCGCAATTTGCTGAAATCCGACGCCAGCGTCGATCTCGTGCACTTCACCATCCTGCGTCCGCCGGAGAAGCAGGACGGCACGCCGATCAACGAATTGTCGCTGATCGCGTTTCCGACCCGCGAGCTGTTCCAGCAGAAGATCAACGAATTCCAGTTGATCATCTTCGACCGCTATGCCCGCCAGGGCGTGCTGCCGATCGCCTATTTCGACAACATCGCGCGCTACGTGCGCGCCGGCGGCGCGGTGCTGGTCTCGGCCGGCCCCGACTATGCCTCGAACACCAGCATCTGGCGCACGCCGCTGGATTCGGTGCTGCCGGCAGAACCCGTCGGCGTCACCGAAAAACCGTTCTACGCGCATCTGTCCGACGTCGGCAAACGCCATCCCGTCACGCGCGGGCTGGAAGGCTCGGCATCCGAGCCGCCGCGCTGGAGCCGCTTCTTCCGCACCGTCGAGACCCGCAATTCCGTCAACCCGCCGGTGATGACGGGCGTCGACGGCAAGCCGCTGCTGTTCCTGTCTCGCTTCGGCGAAGGCCGTGTCGCGCTGCTGCTGTCCGACCACATCTGGCTGTGGGCGCGCGGCTACGAGGGCGGCGGTCCACATCTCGATCTCTTGCGGCGGATGTCGCACTGGCTGATGAAGCAGCCGGATCTTGATGAAGAGGCGCTGCGCCTCCAGGTGCAGGGCAAGGATCTCGTGGTGGTGCGCCAGACCATGTCGGACAGCGTCCAGCCGGTGAGCGTGACCTCGCCCTCCGGTGTATCGCGCGACCTGACGCTCAGTGCCGGCGACCCCGGCGAGTGGCGCGCCAGCCTGCCTGCGAACGAGCTCGGCCTGTGGCAGGCGACCGACGGCACGCTGAAGGCGCTGATCAATGTCGGCCCGACCAATCCGAAGGAGTTTTCGGAAGTCACCTCCACCACCGAGACCTTGAAGCCGCTGACGCAGGCCACCGGCGGCAACGCCGTGCGCGTGGTCGACGGCGCCAGCGTCGAGCTGCCCCGGGTCGTGCCGGTGCGCTCGGCCAGCATGTTCCATGGCGACGGCTGGATGGGCGTGCGGATGCGCGACGCCAGCGTGGTGAAGGGCGTCGGCGTGCTGCCGATCTTCTCCGGCCTGATCGGGCTGCTGCTGCTGCTCGGCGCATTCGCCGCGACCTGGGTCCGCGAAGGACGCTGAATCCTTGTAGTTGCCCGAACGACACATCGCACGGCCGCCCGCGCGAGATCGCATGACCGCCGTTGACATCCGCTAACCGATGCTGCGATGTTACATTATAACATCGCGACGTCAGGGGATTGGCGGCTCGCGATGCGGGGTGGCGTTTCCWAATGAAGTGGTTCCGGTCGAATATCAGGCACGGCGCCCGGCTCGCGTTGTTCGCGATGCTGGTGCAGTTCGCGCTGACGTTCGGCCACAGCCACTGGTTCGCGCAGGCGACGCCTCTCGTCCAGTCCCAGCAGACCGACAGCACCAAGGGCGCCGCTGCGATCGATCGCGCGGCGGCCCAGAAGCAATCGCCAGGGAGTCCCGACCGGGAGCATCCCGGCGACGACAATTGCGCGATCTGCGCCGTGGTGGCGATGGCGGGCACCGTCGTGTTCGCGACGCCGCCGTTGCTGTTGCTGCCGCAGGCGGTCGAACTGCTCTACCGCACCACCGACGCCGAATTCGTCCATCTGAAATCGGCCAGCGCGGCGTTCCAGCCCCGCGCCCCTCCCGCGTCCTGACCTCCAACGCTTGATCACGCCTGGGCGCGCCCGGGACCCGTTGAAGTCGAATTCCGTCGCGCTGCGACGGCAGGCCACCTCCGATCAGCAAGCACACATGCGGACGGCGCCTGACTGGAATCAGGATCATGTCATTTGAATTGCGACGCGCGCAGCGCCTTGGCGGAGCAAGCCTGCTCCTGCTCGGCGCCGCCGCCACTCCGGCGCTGGCCCAAAACACGTCCCAGGACAAGCCGGCAGCCACCGAACTTCCCGCGGTGACGGTGACGGCCCCCAGCCCCATCGTGCGCCGGGCCGTGGTGCCGTCGCGCACCGCAAGCCGGGGCACGCGTCCTGCGCCTGCACGCAACCGCGAACGCACCGCCGAATCCACGCCGACACCTCCGCCCGCCGCCTCGCCCCAACAGGGCGTGCTGCCGATCGTGACCAACCAGTTCGCCACCGTCACCGTGGTGCCGAACGAGGAGATCCGCCGCGAGGGCGGCGGTCAGCTCGGCGATCTCCTGTTCTCCAAGCCCGGCATCACCGGCTCGAGCTTCGCGCCGGGCGCCTCCAGCCGGCCGGTCATCCGGGGGCTCGACGTCAACCGCGTCGGCATCGTCGAGAACGGCACCAATTCGAACGGCGCCTCCGATCTCGGCGAGGATCATTTCGTCCCGGTCGATACGCTCGCGACCAACCAGGTCGAGGTGGTGCGCGGGCCGGCCGCCTTGCGCTATGGCTCGACCTCGATCGGCGGCGTCGTCAGCGCGACCAACAACCGGATTCCGGACGCGCTGCCAACCTGCGGCGCGCAACCGTTCCAGAGCTATGGCCTGCCGGTCAAGGCGCCGCTCGCGAGCACCGGGACCGCGCCTTGCGTCACGGCCGAGACGCGCAGCGCATTCAGCTCGGTCGATCGCGGCGTCGAAAGCGGCGTGCTGCTCGATACCGGTGGCGGCAATTTCGCGTTCCACGCCGACGTCTACGGCCGCAACACGACGGATTACGGCATCCCGAGCTACCCGTACCTGACCGACCAGACGCGACCGATCACGAACGGGCGCCAGCCCAATTCGGCGACGCGCTCGGACGGCGCCTCGCTCGGCGGCTCCTACTTCTTCCAGGGCGGCTATATCGGCGCGGCGATCACCCAGAACGACTCGCTCTACCATATCCCCGGCATCGACGGCGCCGACCACAACACCCGGATCGACGCGCACCAGACCAAGATCAACGTCAAGGGCGAATACCATCCCGACGCCGCCGCGATCGACGCCGTCCGCTTCTGGGCCGGCGCGACCGATTACCGGCACAACGAGATCGGCCTTGCCGATCCCGCCGATCCCAACACCGACGGCGTGCGGCAGACCTTCACCAACAAGGAGCAGGAGATCCGCACCGAGGTGCAGCTGATGCCGTTCAACGCGCGCTTTGCCGAGGTGACGACGGCGTTCGGCTTCCAGGCCGGCCACCAGGAATTGACCGCGCCGAGCCCCGACGATCCCGGCAGCCCACTCAACGGATTATGGGACCCTAACAAGAACAACAGGGTCGCCGGCTACGTCTTCAACGAGCTGAAATTCAGCGAGACCACCAAGGCGCAGATTGCCGGACGCATCGAGCATGTCAATCTCTCCGGGACAACGCCGGCATTCATCCCTCCCGTGTTCGACGTTAACATCGACCCTGCCAGTATTGGTCCTGCCACGTCGCGGAACCTGAACTTCACGCCGAAAAGTGCGAGCATTGGCCTGCTCCAGAATCTGCCGTGGGATCTGGTCGCCAGCATTACCGGTCAATACGTAGAACGAGCGCCGAAACCGGCAGAGCTCTTTTCGCGCGGCGCGCATGACGCGACCGCTACCTTCGACATCGGCAATCCAGACCTCGGCATCGAAACGGCAAAATCGATCGAGGTCGGGTTGCGGCGGGCGACGGGGCCGTTCCGATTCGAACTCACCGGCTACTACACGAGGTTCAACGGATTCATATTCYGCCGATTGACCGGCAACACCTGCGACGAGGCGGCTTGTGTGGACATCGCCAATCCGGACCAGCTTGAGCTGCAGCAAGCGAGATATTCGCAGCGGGACGCGACCTTCCGCGGCGGCGAATTCCAGTCCCAGCTCGACGTCGGCGCGTTCCAGGGCGGCATCTGGGGCATCGAGAACCAGTTCGACGTGGTCCGCGCCACCTTCACCGACGGCACCAACGTGCCGCGCATTCCGCCCGTGCGGCTGGGCGGCGGCGTGTTCTGGCGCGACGACAACTGGCTGATGCGCGTCAACCTGCTGCACGCTTTCGCGCAGAACAACGTCGCCGTGATCGCGGAGACGCCGACGGCCGGCTACAATTTGCTGAAGGCCGAGGTGAGCTACAAGACCAAGCTCGATCCGCATTGGTTCGGCGCGCACGAGATGATAGCCGGCCTCGTCGGCAACAATCTGCTCAACGAAAACATCCGCAACTCGGTGTCCTACACCAAGGACGAGGTCTTGATGCCCGGCATCGGCGTGCGGGCGTTCGCCAACTTCAAGTTCTGACCTTGCTCCGGTCGGGGCCTATGGGCCCCGACACCCTCGGCTGCTTGTAGACACCATCGCCCATACCCAAAAAACTGAAACGATGACTTTCAATTATTTCTGTTTCGGTCGCTGAGCCAGCGACCACATCATCTCCCCACAGACAGGGAGTTTCCGATGAACCAACAGGCCAGCAAGACCAACGTGCCACTATCGGCGGGCGCCGATGTGAGCGGGATCGAGACGCTGCTCAACCGCAATCTTCCGGACGTATTCGGTGAAGGTGATCCGGCTCGCCGAAGGCGCGCCATTCAGGAACTCTATACCGAGGACTGCGTGCTGTACGCGCCGCCCGGCACATTCGTCGGTCACGACGCGCTCGACAAGTTCGCCGGCGATCTCCGCGCGACGCATCCGCATTTTGTCTATACGCCGCACGGCGCGCCCCAGGTTCTGCACAATTCGGGACGACTGGCGTGGGGATCGGGGCCGAAAGGCGAAACGCCTGCTTACACCGGCGTGGATTTCATCATTGCTCGCGAGGGCAAGATCGCGGCTCTTTATGTCTATCTCGACTCGCCGCCGACATAATGGGCGAGCTGAAGGCGCGTCTGATATCTCACGTTGAGCGCGTGAGCCGTTTCTCGTAGCGCCACTGGTCCACGGGGAAAGGACCGTTCGACGTTTCCGACAACATGACGAAGGTGCCGGCCCTGTGCCAGCCGCTCTTCTCATAGAACCGCGCAGCGCGATTGTTTCCGATCGCGCATGCGAGCCACGCCGTCTCGACGCCGCGCTCGGCCATCCTCGCCTCGGCATCGGCGATCAGCGCCGCAGCCACGCC
>NZ_JBFULT010000334.1:0-8431 GCF_054049755.1 Bradyrhizobium sp. P5_C11_2 | reverse complement strand
CTACAACCGCGCTTTCGCCAAGGCCTCCGACGACGACCGCGCCATGTGCCTGCAAATGCTGGAACAGTGGGTGCAGGGCCGTCGCGAATAGGGCACCCCTGTAGGGTGGGTTAGAGACTGCATTCCCGGTTGCTCAACACGGAACGCCGGAAGCGTAACCCACCATTCTCACCATCCTAGGCGGGCTCACGCCGCCTCGAGATCCAGGTCCGCCCACACCGGCACGTGGTCCGACGGCTTCTCCCAGGCACGCACATAGCTGTCGATGCCGACATTGGCGAGCCGGTCGCTGGCCTGCGGCGACAGCAGCAGATGGTCGATCCGCAAGCCGTGGTTCTTCTGCCAAGCGCCGGCCTGATAGTCCCAGAAGGTATAGAGCCCTGGCTCGTCGGTGACCGCCCGCAGCGCATCGGTCAGGCCGAGGCCGAGCAGGGCCTGAAAGCTCTCCCGCGTCTCGGTCTTGAACAGGGCGTCCTCGGTCCAGGCGGCCGGATTGTGCACGTCGCGGGCGGCCGGGATGACGTTGAAGTCGCCTGCGAGGATCAGCGGCTCCTCGGTCTTGAGGCGCTCCTTCGAATACTCAAGAAGCCGCGACATCCATTTGAGCTTGTAGGGATATTTCTCGGTCCCGACCGGGTTGCCGTTGGGCAGATAGAGGCACGCGATGCGCAGCACCCCGCGCTTGAGCGTCACCACGCCCTCGAGGAAGCGGGCATGCGCATCCTCGTCGTCGCCGGCCAGCCCCGATTTGGTCTCGTCGAACGGCAATTTCGACAGCAGGGCGACGCCGTTGAAGGTCTTCTGCCCGTGAGTGACGACGTTGTAGCCGAGCGCCTCGATCTCCAGCCGCGGGAAGGCCTCGTCGACGCATTTGATCTCCTGGAGGCAGACGATGTCCGGCTGGCACTCCCTGAGCCAAGTCAGGAGAAGATCAATCCGCTGCCGGACCGAGTTCACGTTCCAGGTGGCTACTCTGATCGGCATGTGCGGGGCTCCAGGCAGGGGCCAACCTTAGAACAAAATGCAAACGCCCCCGTCAAGGACGCCGCAAAATCTCCCACAAAATTAACCCGGCTTAAGCGGGCCGCAGGCCATTGATGCCGAAAGGGTTCCTCGGATGGAATGGCCGGACAAATCGATGAAGCAAGCTGAGCCGCGTGACGGCCTGATCGGTGCGTTCCTGTACTGGCTCGGCGGCTTCGAGATCGAGGACGGCCTCACCGCCGATCTCAGCGAGCGCGAGATGCGCCGGATCCGGGCCAAGCAGATCGACACCGTGACCCGGCTGATCCCGGTGACGATGGCCGTGACCATGCTCAACGTCGCCATCGTGCTGATCCTGTTCTGGGGCAGGGGCTGGAACGACTTCCTCGCGATCTGGGGCCTGACGCTTGCAGTCGTCGCCCTGATCGCGTTTCGGTCGTGGCGGCGGTCCCACAACAGCCCGCCGCAGGAAGCCTCGGCCCGCGCCGCGCGGCAGATGCTGCGGCAGGCATTCTTCCTCGCGGCGATCTGGGGCACGCTGCCACTGGCGCTGTTCAGCCGGGTCGAGCCGACCAGCCAGCTGATCCTGGCCTGCCTGATGGTCGGCATGATGTCCGGCGGCGCCTTCACGCTCTCGACCTTCCCGCGCGCAGGCCTCGTCTATCTCGCGACGATGACCATCGCCTGCGCCGGCGCGCTGCTGATGTGCGGCGCCGGCCCCTATCTCGTGACCTCGGTGTTCCTGCTGCTGTTCGCGTTCTTCATGGCGCGCAGCATCGTCTCCCAGGGCAATCTGTTCCTGGGTAATCTCAAGGCGCAGCTCGAGCTCGAACGGCAGACCGAGATCATCTCGCTGCTGCTGAAGGATTTCCAGGAGAACGCCAGCGACTGGCTGTGGCAGACCGACGCCGAGGGGCATCTCACCGACGTGCCCCAGCGCTTTGCCGACGTCGCGCAGCTGCCGCTCCAACTCCTGAAGGGATCGCAATTCGCCGACGTGCTCGACATGCTCTGCCCCGAGGACAAGACGGCGGCCTACAACGTCGTCGGCCTGATGGAGCACGCCGAACCGCTGCACGAGATGAGCCTCAAGGTCGTCGCCGGCGGCGAGGCGCGGCTGTGGTCGTTGACGGCGAAGCCGGCCTACGACCGTGACGGCCAGTTCCTCGGTTACCGCGGCTTCGGGCGCGACGTCACCGAGCGCTGGCGCGCCGAAAAGGCCGAGGCCGAAAGCCGCGCCAAGTCGGACTTCCTCGCGGTGATGAGCCACGAGATCCGCACGCCCATGAACGGCGTGCTCGGGCTTGCCAGCATGCTGCTCGAAACCAAGCTCGATCCGGAGCAGCACGAGGCCGTCACCACGATCCGCGAGTCCGGCGACAATCTCCAGCGCATCCTCAACGACATCCTCGATCTCTCCAAGCTCGAGGCCGGACGCTTTCAGTTCGAGGCGATCGACTTCGCACCGCAGGCGCTGGCCGAGGCGGTCGCGACCGTCGTTCGCGCAGGCGCCAAGAGCAAAGGGCTGTCGGTCAAGGTCGAGCTCGATCCGGACCTGCCGCCGACGTTGCGCGGCGATGTTGCGCGCATCAGGCAGGTGCTGCTCAACCTCGCCTCCAACGCGGTGAAGTTCACCGATGAAGGCGCGGTGACGATATCGGCCGCCTGCCAGGCGCGGCGTGACCTGCTCGCCACCGTCGAATGGAGCGTGACCGACAGCGGCATCGGCATCGCGCCCGAGAAGGTCGGGCAGCTCTTCAGCGACTTCGCGCAGGCCGATGCCTCGATCAGCCGCCGTTTCGGCGGCACCGGGCTCGGACTTGCGATCTCCCGGCGCATCATCGAGCAGATGGGCGGCACCATCGGCGTCACCTCGACGCCGGGCGAGGGCTCGACCTTCCGCTTCACGCTGGTGCTGCCCTGGAGCCAGACGCAGGCGTCCGACCAGAATGCAGACCGCGACGAAGCCGACGATCTCAAGGCCCGCATCGCGAGCCTTGACCGGCCGCTGAAGGTGCTGGTCGCGGAGGACGACGCCGTCAACCGGATGGTCGTGAGCAAGATGCTCGGCGCCTTCGACGTCGAGCTGCGCGTCGTCACCGACGGCGTCGAAGCCGTCGCGGCGGCCTCCGAGGCCGACTACGACGTCGTGCTGATGGATGTGCGCATGCCCGACATGGACGGCCTTGCCGCGACCCGCGCGATCCGCGCGCAAGGCGGCCGCTTCGCGGCGTTGCCGATCATCGCGCTGACCGCCAACGCCTTCCCCGAGGACGTCAGGATCTGCYGCGAGGCCGGCATGTCGGATTTCCTGGCAAAACCCTTACGCAAGCCCGCGCTGGTCGCCGCCTTGCTGCGGGCGCTGAACCATGAGGTGTGGGATGACGCGCCGCTTCAGCCGGAGATGATGCCGGTCGAGGCGGACTGGACCGATGAGGAAAGGCAGATGACCGGCGCGTAGCCGGTCAGATCGAGAAGCTGGTTCCGCAGCCGCAGGAGGCGGTCGCGTTGGGATTGTTGACGCGGAACGAGGCGCCGATCAGATCGTCGACGAAATCGACCTGCGATCCCGCCAGGAACGGCTGGGACGCGGAATCGACCAGCACCACGGCGTTGTCCTGTTCGATCACGAGATCATCATCGGTCTGGGCGCGGTCGATGTCGAACTTGTACTGAAAGCCCGAGCAGCCGCCGCCCTCGACAGAGATCCGAAGCATCGCGCCAGAACCTTCGCCCTTGAGGATCTCCCCGATCCGGCGTGCGGCCCGGTCACTGATGGTCACGGCAGTCGTCATCGTTCGTCTCCGATCGTCCYGCGGTCACACCAGGGTCACTTGCCCCAATTCATTTGGTATCCCGCGCCCGTCATAGTTAAGTGCCACCATACGCAGAATCAAATGGATAGGGACTAAATTCGCCGTGTCCGTCGGAATGGCTGCCCCCCGCGCGCCCTATGCCTGCGATCCCGATCGCAGCCGCGGCCGGCTGGTCGCGGAACCCCCAAGCCAGACCCGCAGCCCGTTCCGGCGGGATTGCGACCGGGTGATCCATTCCACCGCGTTCCGCCGCCTCAAGTACAAGACCCAGGTGTTCGTGTTCCACGAGGGCGACCACTACCGGACCCGGCTGACCCATTCGCTGGAGGTGGCGCAGATCGCCCGCGCGCTGGCCCGGCAGCTCGGGCTCGACGAAGACCTCACGGAAACGCTTGCGCTCGCCCACGATCTCGGCCATCCGCCCTTCGGCCATGCCGGCGAGCGGGCGCTGGATGCCTGCCTGAAGGATTTTGGCGGCTTCGACCACAACGCCCAGACCCTGCGGGTCGTCGCCACGCTGGAGCACCGTTATCCCGAGTTCGACGGGTTGAACCTGACCTGGGAGTCGCTGGAGGGCATCGTCAAGCATAACGGCCCGCTGACCGACCGCAGCGGCGCGCCGGTCGGACGCTATCGCGAATACGGCATTCCCGTCGGCATCGCCGACTATATCAAGTCCTACGACCTCGAGCTCTGGAGCTTCGCCTCGCTGGAGGCGCAGGTCGCCGCGATCGCCGACGACATTGCCTATGACGCCCATGATATCGACGACGGCCTGCGCGCCGGCCTATTCCATCTCGACGAGCTCAAGGTGATGCCGCTCACGGCGGAGATCATTGCCGAGACCACCGCGCATTATCCCGATCTCGACGAGGTCAGGCGCGGCGCCGAGCTGGTGCGCGAGCTGATCTCCCACCTGATTGGCGCGGTGTTTTCGGAGGCGCGCAAGAACCTCGCCGAGGTCAAGCCGCAATCGGCCCAGGACGTGCGCCAGCAGAGCCGCGCACTGGTCGCGTTCCCCGCCGAGGTCGCCGAGGAGGAGGCTGCCATCAAGCGCTTCCTGTATCAGCACATGTATCGCCACGAGCGGGTGATGCGGGTGATGGGGCAGGCGGAACAGATCCTGTTCGACCTGTTCGGGAAATACCTGGCGATGCCGGCCGAGCTGCCGCCGGAATGGCTGCAGGGGGCGGAGGGCGACAACGAGGGCGACCGGGCTCGCCGGATCGGCAATTTCATTGCCGGAATGACCGACCGTTTCGCCCTGACCGAGCACCAGCGGCTCTTTGACTCGACCCCGGATTTGCGATAGGCGGCGGCCATGCCCGACACATCCTCATCGCTGCATCTGTTCGCCGACGTGCTCGCGCGCGTGCACGCCGCCTGCCGCGCGCTCGCTGTGGACGCCGGCTGGCCCGAGGGCACCGATTTCTCGCGCGTGGTGGTCGAGCCGCCGCGCGATGCCTCCCATGGCGACATGGCGACCAACGCCGCCATGGTGCTTGCGAAAGAGGCGAAGGCGAAGCCGCGCGATCTCGCCGAGCAGATCGCCGAGCGGCTGCGCGCCGACGCGCTGATCGCCAAGGTCGACGTCGCCGGCCCGGGCTTCATCAATCTGACGCTGAAGCCCTCCGCCTGGGCGGAGGCGCTGCGGACGGTGCTGCGCGAGGCCGCCGATTACGGCCGCGTCAGCGGCGGCTCCAAGGTCAATGTCGAATACGTCTCGGCCAATCCGACCGGGCCGATGCATGTCGGCCATTGCCGCGGCGCCGTGTTTGGCGACGCCTTGGCGAGCCTGCTCCAGTTCGCCGGCCACGACGTCACGCGCGAATATTACATCAATGATGCCGGCGCGCAGGTCGACGTGCTCGCGCGTTCCGCCTTCCTGAGATACCGCGAGGCGCTCGGCGAGAACATTGGCGCGATCCCGGACGGGCTCTATCCCGGCGACTATCTGAAGCCGGTCGGCGCGGCACTGGCGAAGGAGCACGGCGACAAGCTCCTCGCGATGAGCGAGGCCGAGTGGCTGCCGGTGGTGCGCGCCAAGGCGATCGCGATGATGATGGACGAGATCAAGGACGATCTCGCCGCCCTCAACATCCGCCACGACGTGTTCTTCTCGGAACGCTCGCTGATCGAGAGCTGCAACAACAAGGTCGCCGAGACCATCGATTTCCTGCGCGCCAAGGGCGACATCTATGAAGGCCGCCTGCCGCCGCCGAAGGGCGCGCCGGTCGAGGATTGGGAGGACCGTGAGCAGCTGCTGTTCAGGGCGACGGCCTACGGCGACGATGTCGATCGTCCGCTGATCAAGTCGGACAATTCCTACACCTACTTCGCCTCCGACATCGCCTACCACAAGAACAAGTTCGACCGCGGCTTCGCCGAGATGATCGACGTCTGGGGCGCCGATCATGGCGGCTACATCAAGCGCATGCAGGCGGCGGTGAAGGCCACGACCTCCGGCAGGGGCGCGCTCGACGTCAAGATCGTCCAGCTCGTGAAGCTGCTGCGCAATGGCGAGGCGGTGAAAATGTCCAAGCGGAGCGGAGACTTCGTCACCTTGCGTGAGGTGGTGGATGAGGTCGGCCAGGACGCCGTCCGCTTCATGATGCTCTACCGCAAGAACGACGCGGTGCTGGATTTCGACCTCGCCAAGGTCATGGAGCAATCGCGCGACAATCCGGTGTTCTACGTGCAGTACGGCCATGCCCGCGGCCACTCGATCTTCCGTAACGCGCGCGCCGAAGTGTTCCCGGAACTCCCGGAGGATGCCGGCCAGCGCATCGCCTGGCTCGGCGAGTCGGCCGTGGAACGGCTGTCGGACCCCGTCGAGCTCGATCTTCTCAAGCGCCTCGCAATTTTTCCGCGGACGCTGGAAGCCGCCGCCGCGGCCCACGAGCCGCACCGTATTGCCTTTTATCTCTATGACTTAGCGAGCGAATTTCACGCACTTTGGACGAAGGGGCGCGATTTGCCCTATTTACGCTTCATTATCAATAATGATGCAGATCTAACGAAGGCGCGACTGGCTATGGTCCAGGGCGTCGTCTCGGTCCTGGCATCGGGCCTCGCCATCCTCGGCGTCCATGCCCCGGACGAGATGCGGTAGTTTGGGGCGAACTACTTAAGGGGAATTTTTTGGGGGTAACCGGCAGAAGCCGGACCGCTTAGACTTGGTTGAAAGCCTTGTGGGTCGAAGGCCGTGCCTTGGTCGAGGGGTGCGCGGCTTTCCCGAAGGGACGCATCATCACGATGGCCGATCGATATCAGGACAGACCGTTTCCTTCCGATGACTATGGTCGCGGTGGCGATCAGCATGGGAAGGCGGAAAATGATCCCTTGGCCGAACTCGCCCGCCTGATCGGGCAGACCGATCCATTCGCGGCACAGGGGCGTCCCGGCGCCAAGCCGCCGGCGGTGCCTGCACCTGCCCAGAGCTATCGGGAAGACGATTATCCGCAGGACGGCGATCAGCAGGACTATGCCGAGCCGGCCGCGCCGCCTCAGCCCGGGCCGCCGTCATGGATGCGGCGTGCCAACGTGCAGCCGGCGCCCGTGCCCGCGCCGGAGCCTGACTATCCCGTGTCCGTGAACCCGGTGCATCCGCTGCATCGCTATGCCGCCCAGCCGGCAGCGCCTGAGCCTGTTTTTCATCAGCCCCAGGCGTATCAGGATCAGGCTTATCAGGATCAGCAGGCCTATCAGGGGCAAACCCATCAGAGCCAAGCCTATCAGGAGCCGGCCTATCAGGAGCCGGCCCAGCCCGATCCGTCGCGCTACGACGATGCGCTCTACGGGCGGCTTGAGGCGGGCGAGCAGGACTATCAGCGCGATCCGGCTTATCCGGACGATCCCTACGCGTTCCAGAGTGATTATCCCGAGGCGGATCTCGACGAGCCGAAGAAGTCGCGCGGCGGCATGATGACGGTCGCGGCGATCCTGGCGCTTGCGGTGGTCGGCACCGGCGCCGCCTTTGCCTACAAGACCTATATGGGCTCGCCCCGCAGCGGCGAGCCGCCGATCATCAAGGCCGACAACACCCCGACCAAGGTCGTGCCGGCGCCGACGGACTCCTCGGCCAAGGTGCCGGACCGCATGGTCAGTAGCGATGGCTCCGAGAAGATCGTGCCGCGCGAGGAGGCGCCGGTCGACGTCAACGCCAAGGCTGGCGGTCCGCGCGTGGTGTTTCCGCCGCTGAACCAGAATGCCAACCCGCCGCCGGTCGCGAGCGTCTCGCCGTCCAACATTCCGCCGTCGAGTGCTGGTCCGATCCCGAGCAACGGCACGCTGCCGAACAACGCGCCGCGCCCGATCAGGACCGTGGCCGTGAAGGGCGATCAGACCGACAGCACGGCGCCGCAAACCGCCGCGCCTTCGGYGGCCGCCAAGCCGGCAACCGGGCCCAAGCCCATCGCGGCACCTGCAGCACCGACCGCGGCCGCGCCGCGCAGCCCGCCGACCTCGGCCAATGCCAGCGCCAATCAGCCGCTCTCGCTCGCGCCGCAGCCGACGGCATCAGAGCCGCCGCAGCGGATGGCTGCGACCAACCCGACGCAGCTTGCACCCGCCAGCAGTGGCGGTGGGGGCTACATTGTGCAGGTCTCCTCGCAGCAGAGCGAGGACAGCGC
>NZ_JBFULT010000333.1:0-8447 GCF_054049755.1 Bradyrhizobium sp. P5_C11_2 | reverse complement strand
GTCGAGAAGGGCCAGGCCAAGGACATCTCCGGCCTGAAGAAGATCGACGACTTCACCATCGAGATGAAGCTGACCGAGAAGGTCGATCCGGGCTTCTACTTCTTCAACGCGCTGACGTCGATCTATCCCGCCGACGAGGCCACCAAGGAGAGCTTCATTCAGAAGCCGATCGGTCTTGGTCCATTCAAATTCGTCGAGCACGTGCCGGGATCGCGCATCGTTCTGGAGCGGTGGGACCGGTTCTACAAGCCGGGCAAGCCCTACGCCGACAAGATCATCGTGTCGGTCATGGGCGAGGCCGCGGCACGCGATGTCGCCTTCCGCAACAAGGAGATCGACACCTCGGTGCTGGGACCTGCCCAGTATGTCGCCTATCAGGCCGATGCCGATCTCAAGGGCACCATCGTCGAAGTCGCCGAGGTCTTCACGCGGTACATGGGGATGAATCCGGCGTTCAAGCCGTTCGCCGACAAGCGCGTTCGGCAGGCGATCAACTATGCGATCGATACCGATCTGATCATCAACAAGCTGGTCAAGGGCAAGGCGTATCGTGCCACCAGCTGGCTGCCGCTGACGTCTCCCCTCTACGACAAGACCATGAAGCCCTATGCCTTCGATCCCGCCAAGGCGAAGCAGCTGCTCGCGGACGCCGGCTATCCCACCGGCTTCGAATTCGAATGGACCACCAGCCAGAACGAAAGCTGGGGCTTGCCGATCGTCACGGCCGTCATCCCGATGCTGGACAGGGTGGGCATCAAGGCGAAGGTCAAGCAGGTCGAGACCGCGGTGCTGGCGGAGGTGGTTCGCAGCGGCGACTACCAGGCCTTTGTCTATTCCCAGGCGACCGGGCCGGATCCCCAGGCCGCCCTCAAATGCTTCCACTCGTCGACGCCGCAATCAGCCTGCAACTACATGAACTTCAAGAATGCGGACTTCGACAAGCTAATGGACGAGGCCGGGCAGGCCGACGATGCCGCAAAGCGCGGCCAACTGCTGCAAAAGGCCAATGCGCTGCTCTATGAGGAAGCCCCGGTCTGGTTCTTCAACTACAACAAGGCGGTCATGGCGGTGCAGCCATGGCTCAAGGGGATCCAGTTGAACGCGACGGAGCTGACCCATCAGAACGTCGAAGACCTCTGGGTCGACGAGACCTCGCCCGCGAAGTGACACGCGCTCTCGCGCTCCCTCCATCGCGACGATCGGTGGGGGGAGAGAGGAAAAGCCTGGATGCTCTCGTTCCTGCTCCGCCGTCTCCTGCAAACCGTTCCGACCGTGCTTGCTGTCGTGCTGCTGGTCTTTGCGTTGTTCAGCGTCGTTCCGGGCAGCATCGTCTCGACCATGAGCGACGATGCCGATCCGCAGGTCGAGGCGCGCATGAAGAAGCAGCTCGGCCTCGACGAGCCCGTCTACATGCGTTTCGGGTCCTACATCGCCAAGCTCGCGACCGGTGATTTCGGGACGTCGTTCCGGACCCGCGAGCCGGTCACTGCCATGATCGCCAAACGGGCATGGCCGACGCTGCAACTGATATTCGCAGCCATGGCGTTTGCGATTGCGATCGGCGTCCCCCTCGGATTCGTCGCGGCGCTGCAGCCGGGCAGCATCATCGATACGGCCTCGATGGTCGTGGCGGTGTCGGGCCTTTCAATGGCCAAGTTCTGGCTCGGGCTGCTGTTGATGTACCTGTTCGCGTTGAAACTCGGCTGGCTGCCGAGTTTTGGCTATGGCGATGGCAGCCTCAAATATCTGATCCTGCCGGCCGTGACACTCGGCGTCTCGCCGATGGCGCTGCTGGCCCGGACGACGCGCGCCGCAGTCCTCGAGATCATGACCGCCGATTTTGTCCGCACGGCGCGCTCGAAGGGCATGAGCGAGACCCGGGTCGTGAAGTGGCACGTGACGCGCAATGCGCTCGTCCTGATTCTCACGACAACCGGCCTGCAATTCGGCGCGTTGATGGGACAGGCGGTCGTCGTCGAGAAATTGTTCTCCTGGCCGGGCATCGGCTCGCTGCTGGTCGACAGTGTCCTGCAGCGCGACATTCCCGCCGTCCAGGGCTCCATTCTTGTGGTGGTGATGTTCTTTCTTGCGATCAATTTGCTGATCGATCTGCTCTACGGCGTGATCGATCCCCGGATCAGATACGCATGAAGCTCCGTGCCAATCTCATCATCGGCGGGGGGTTGTTCGCGCTTGCGGTCCTTGTCGGCCTGCTCGCGCCCTGGCTGGCGCATACCGATCCCGTCCTGGACGCCAACCTGATGAATGCGGAAGAGCCACCGAGCTGGACCTGGTGGTTCGGGACCGACGGGCAGGGCCGCGACATCTATTCCCGCGTCGTGTACGGCGCGCGCGTCTCGCTGACGGTCGGCATCGTCTCGCAGCTCATCAACAGCGTCATCGGCGTGGCCCTGGGCCTGAGCGCCGGCTATTGGGGCGGCTGGTGGGACGATGTCGTCAACGGGCTGACCAATCTCATGCTCGCGATCCCCTCGCTGATCTTCGCCTTGGCCATCATGGCGGTGCTTGGACCCGGGCTGACGAGCCTGCTCATCGCACTCGGGCTGACCAACTGGTCGTTCACGTGCCGGATCGCACGGGCGTCGGCGCTGTCGCTCAAGAGCCAGGGCTATGTGCAGGCCGCAACCGTACTCGGCTACGGAGATTTGCGCATCATGATCACGCAGCTGCTGCCGAACATGCTCGGACCCATCATCGTCATCGGCACGCTGGGCATGGGCAGCGCGGTCCTGTCGGAAGCTGCATTGTCGTTCCTCGGCCTCGGCGTCCGCCCGCCTTTTCCAAGCTGGGGCAGCATGCTGTCCGAGGCCCGCGACCAGATCACGACGGCRCCGTGGCTCTCGGTCTTTCCCGGCCTCGCCATTTTCCTGACGGTGCTCGGCCTCAATTTGCTCGGCGACGGCCTGCGCGACATTCTCGATCCGCAATCGCGGAGCCGGCGCACATGACGGGCTCGCCGCTGATCGAAGTCGAGGATTTGCGCATCGATCTCGACGACGGCGCGAGGCGGGTCGCGGCGGCGGAGGGCATTTCGTTCCGGATCGATCGTGGCGAGACATTCGGGCTCGTCGGCGAATCCGGCTGCGGCAAGAGCATCACCGCACTCGCTTTGATCGGCCTGTTGCGGCAGCCGCTCTCGATCGGCGGCGGCGTCATCCGGTTTGAGGGGCAGGAGATCCAGCACCTTTCCGCGGCCAGGCAGCGGGAGTTGCGCGGCAACCGCATCGCCATGATCTTCCAGGAGCCGATGACGGCGCTGAACCCGGTCTCGCCGGTGGGCCGGCAGATCGCCRAGATGTTCGTGCTGCACAAGGGCAAGAGCTGGCGGGACGCAGACCGGCTGGCGGTCGAGGCGCTGGCGAGCGTCCGCGTCCCCGCACCCGAGCGCCGGGTGAAGGATTACCCGCACCAGCTGTCGGGCGGCATGCGTCAACGCGTGATGATCGCCATCGCGCTGGCATGCGGTCCGGATCTTCTGATCGCCGACGAGCCGACGACCGCGCTCGACGTGACCGTGCAGGCCGAAATCATCGAGCTGATGCGCAATCTATGCGCCGAGCGAGGAACGGCCATTTTGATGATCAGCCACGATCTCGGCCTGGTCGCCAATGTCTGTCGTCGCGTCGCCGTCATGTATGCCGGCCGTATTGTGGAGGAGCGCGGTTCGGCGGATATCTTCCGGGCGCCCTCGCATCCCTATACGCAAGGGCTGGTCGACTCGCTGCCGCGGCTGGGCAGCCGCGCCGCGCTCGGCCGTACCCGGCTCAAGGAGATCGCGGGTGTCGTCCCGGCCATCACGAGCTTCCCGGATGGCTGCAGGTTCAATCCGCGTTGCGCGCAGGCGACCGATATCTGCCGGGCAGTCGCGCCGGAGACGACATGGCTGGACGCGGGCGGTCTGGTGAGGTGTCACCACCATGCATGAACCGCAGGGGAGGCCGGACGACGTCATTCTCAGTGTCGAGGATCTCGCGGTGCATTTTCCGCTAGGCGGCGGCTTGCTGGGCCGCGAGCGGCGGCTGCTCCGTGCCGTCGATGGTGTCGACCTCACGCTGAAGCGCGGCGAATGTCTCGGCCTCGTCGGCGAGTCCGGCTCCGGCAAATCGACGGTCGCATTGTYGATTCTTGGCCTCTTGACGCCGACGCGCGGCCGCATCGTGCTGGACGGGCAGGTGGTGACCAACAGGCAATCCGGCGACCGAAAGTCGCTGGCCCGCACCGTGCAGATCGTCTTTCAGGATCCCTACGCCTCGCTTAATCCCCGCCAGACCGTCCGCCGCACGCTGGAAGATCCCCTGCGTGTGCATGGCGTGACGGCAAAGAGCGAGATCGAGGACCGCGTGGTGGTCATGCTGCGGCATGTGGGTCTGCGGCCCGAACAGGCCGACCGCTATCCGCATGAATTCTCCGGCGGCCAGCGCCAGCGTATCGGCATTGCGCGTGCCCTGATCCTCAATCCAAAGATCGTCATCTGCGACGAACCGGTGTCGGCGCTCGATGTCTCGATTCGCGCCCAGATCATCAATTTGCTGCTGGAATTGAAGGAGACGCTCGGCCTCTCCTACATCATGATCAGCCACGACCTCGGCGTCGTCGAACACATGAGCGACCGGGTCGCCGTGATGTATCTCGGCCGCATCGTGGAGAATGGCGACTGGCGCGAGATCTTCGAACGTCCGGCGCACCCCTATACGCAAGCCCTCATCGCCGCGATCCCCGATCCGCTGCGCCATGCACCGCTCGCCACGACAGGGGGCGACCTTCCCAATCCGCTCGATCCGCCGGATGGATGTGCGTTCAGCCCGCGCTGCCGCTATGCTGAAGCCGTGTGCCGCCAGGAGCCTGGGCCGGCGCTCGAAACGCGGGCCGACGGGCACGCGGTGCGATGCTGGCGGGCTGACGAGATTCGTCACGCGTAGTCATCGAACTCGCTCAATGCACCGTGGCGAAGTGGCGCGCCATTAATCCCCGGCGCGTCGGCTTCGATGACCCCGCCTCCTCGCAAAGCAATTTTGCCATTACTTTATTCGCTACGTTTTGCTACTGGCCCGGTTGAGCGGGTGGACTGGGCCAATCGGACCGCAGGTTGTTTGGGTTATTCCGATCGAATAGATCCTGCCTTAGGAGACCGCTCGGCCGAGGCCCAATCGAAGGCGGGAGTCTTCCGGCTTCGTAGGCTGGCGAGACGATGCCGCTCGGCCGGACGACGCAATGGGCAGGATAGCTTACATACTGACAGTAAACTACAGCACTTGCCCGTTGAGGACTGGCAGCGAAGAGTCCAACCACTAGAGATATTGGCAACGCGATTGATCGCTTCATCGTTCTGCTCCCATACCGCCGCACTCTCATAATTAGTCTACAACTCTCTTAGCTAGATCCAATACGAACGGTAGTCCGAGTCCCATCGATCACCCACAGGCTTGCGATGCTATAGAAGCGCGGCGGCCTAACAAAGTTTTGGGATAAGCCTCCGACACGCGTCCAGCGATACCGTCATGCACAGAGCATCTGGATCATTACTACTTGCCTTCGTTTTTATTCTATTTGCTCCGCAAGTGCGGGCGCAGCAAATTCCGGCCGAAACGATTCAGGGAATGCTTCCGGCCCTACCGGCGGGGGCTCGCGCCATGCTTCACGCTCGCCTCAACTTCCGATAGTGCCGACCAGACGAGGGCGGCGGTGATTGGCGAGCGAGCTCTCGGCCGGCAGGGCGCGCAGCCAGTCGCGGAAGCTGACGATCTCGGGGCAATCTGCGGTGCCTTCAGGCGCGATCAGCCAATCGCCGAGGCCTGGTCCCTCATTGAGCCGGTCGAAGCGATAGCCCGGATGGTGGCCGAGACCGCGGGCGATGAGCAGGTCAACCTTGCCCTCGACCAATTCGTGCAGGCCGGCGGGCTGCAGCACCCGCAAACCGATGTCCGCATGCGCGCCGCGAAACTCTGCCAATCCGAGGCGGCGCAGATCGCAGCTGCCATGGACGCCCAATTGCAGCAGCACCGCGCCCGCCGGTTTCAATTGCGAGGTCGCATCCGCAATATGGCGAAAGCCATCGGATACCCCGGGCAGATAGGCCTGACCGGCCGCGGTGAGAATGAGTTGCTTATGCAGCCGCTCGAATAGCTGCACGCCGAGGCGCGCTTCGAGCGCTTTCACCTGCTGCCCCACGGCCGCAGGCGTCACATGCAGCTCGTGCGCGGCCAGCTTGAAGCTGAGATGCCGGGCGGCGGCCTCAAATGCGCGGAGCGCGTTGAGAGGTGGAAGGGTGTAGGTCATTGCAGTGCAGTTTGACACCGATGGGCCGTGGCCTTGCAATAGATTTTCTTGCGCTGAACCGCAGGAATGATGCTTTGCGAAGCAGTGATGCCGCCGGATACGGTCAGCCTGCAATCCGGAGAAACCCCATGCCGCGCCGAATCGATCATCTCGTCATTTGCGTCCACGATCTGGAACAGGCTGCGCTGGATTGGCAGACGCTGGGCTTCAACCTCACGCCGACCGGTGTGCACCCATTCGGAACAAGCAACCGCCTTGCGCAGTTCGCCGACAATTTTCTGGAGTTGCTGGCCGTCACCGACGATGCGTTGGTTCCTCCGGCCGCGCCGGGCCGCTTCAGCTTCGCGGCTCACAACCGCGATTTTCTTAGCCGCGCCGAAGGAATGTCGTTGCTGGCCTTGCACAGCACCGACGCCCATGCCGATGCAGCGCGCTTCAGGGCCGATGGCATCGGGACCTCCGCTCCGTTCGATTTCGGCCGTGACGCGGTGCTCCCGGGCGGAGACACGGCGCGCGTCGCGTTTTCGCTGGCCTTTGCCACCGATCCCGCCATGCCCGGGATCGCGTTCTTCACCTGCCAGCAGCGTCACCCCCCGGAACTGTTCTGGAAGGCGCAGTATCAGCGTCATCCCAACGGCGCCCTCCGCGTGGTCGAGGTGGTGATGTCGGTCGCGGAGCCGGCGGCGCATCGCGATTTTCTCGAGCGCCTCACGGAAGGTGCGGCCGAACTTGCGCCCGGGCGGCTGACGATTGGTGAGCGCTGCGATCAGATCACCTTGCTTGACCCGTCCGAGTTGGCGCGCCGGTTGCCGGGCCTCGCGAACAGCGCTTCGCCGCGCTTTTGCGCGGCGCGTCTGGCGGTCGCTGATCTGGATGCGACGAGGCGAACGCTGCAACATCATGGCGTCGGCTTCGAGATGACCGGTGCCATGCTGTTGGTACCACCCGCCACCGTGCATGGTGTGGCGCTCGAATTCGTCGAACAGGAGGCAAACTGACATGGCTCACATTGCCAGCCACAATCCCGCAACGGTCCACCCTCCCGCCGGCGGTTACAGCATGGGACTTGAACTAAGCCAGCATCGCCGCCTGCTGTTCATCAGCGGTCAGGTGCCTGAAAGATCCGACGGCACCGTGCCCGAAGGTTTTGACGCGCAATGCGAGCAGGCCTGGCGCAACGTGATCGAGGTGCTCGCCGCCGCTGGCCTTGGCGTCGAGCATCTGGTCAAGGTCACCACGTTCCTGACTGACCGGAATCAGGTCGTGACCAACCGCACCATTCGCGGCACGGTGCTCGGCGGACATCGGCCGGCGCTGACGGTCGTGGTCGTTGAGACCGTTGACAGCAAATGGCTGCTGGAGATCGAGGCGATCGCCGCGGCATGAAACCGGCTTCGCCGGCTTTGCAATGGGGCAACTATTTCAGGTGTCCAATGGTTGAGACCGTCCATCCCTTTTACGAGTCGCATCGCGGTGCAATGGAGGCCGCCATGCGCCATCGCCTCGACTTGGCCGAAGTGATGTTACGCGAGCGCGCGCAGCTATCCGAGATTGACGGGATCAGGCGGGATGTGATGGACGAATTCGAGATCGTGCTCACCCAAATGCCCTATGTCGGAGGTGCGACAAGCCGCATGAGCGACTTCTTCATGCGTCTCATGGGTTTCATGACCATCAGCCGGGTGCTGCGCCGACACGGCGTGCCGCTGTCCGTGATCGGAGAGATCGAGCGGGAAACCTACAAGGCGCAATTGCTGACCGTATCAGAAGCGGAACGTCTCGCCGCGGGGCGTCAATTCATGTCGTTGGAAAATCAGGCTTTGCTGCGCGAGCAGGCGACGCAAAGCGCCTCGGAAAGCCATCAGACAGAGTTTCCCGAGGATTTCGTCTACGATTTCGTCGAGCCGGGCCGAGGTGACGACTTTGAATTCGGCATCAACTACAAGGCTTGCGGCTTTTGCAAATTCGCGGCCCGCCATGGCGACAAGGACATCCTGCCGAACATCTGCGGGCTCGATTTCGACGCCTATGCGACGCGAGGCATCCGCCTGGAGAGGACACAAACGCTGGCGGGCGGCGCGAGCCACTGCAATTTCCGGTTCTCGCGGCTCCCGTCGGATTAGGTCGCCTCCGTCTCCACATCGTCATTG
>NZ_JBFULT010000332.1:0-8473 GCF_054049755.1 Bradyrhizobium sp. P5_C11_2 | reverse complement strand
GCACCGGATCGCCTTCGCGCAAGAGTGCGCCGGCGCGGGCGACGACGATGTCGCCCTCGTTGAGGCCGTCGCGGATCTCGATATTGCCGCCCGACATCAATCCGACCTCGACGCGCTTGGTCTCGACACGGTTGCGGCGGATCACCTGCACCACGGTGCCGGCGGACGAATATTGCACGGCGGTCAGCGGCACCGCGACGTTGCAGCTCTGCCCGGTCTTGATCAGCGCCCGCCCGCTCGCGTTCAGCAACAGCCGCTTCTGCGACGAGATGCCGATATAGACCATGCCCTGCTGGATGTTGGGCTCGACGGTCGGCCCGATGCGGCGGACCTTGCCGTCGATATCGCCGGCGCCTGCGATGCGCACGGTCGCAGGCTGGTTGACCGCAAGCCTGCGGATGTCGCTGGTCGCCACCAGGCCGACGAGATCGTATTCGCTGCGCGCCACGATCGTGAACAGCGCCTCGCCCTTGGCCGAGGCGAGCCCGCCGATCTGCGCAGTCGAGGTGGCGATGACGCCAGCCACGGGGGCTGCGACCTGAAGCGTGCCGCCTTCGGGCAGCGCGAGGCGCGCCAGCACCTGACCGGCCGTGGTGGTCTCGCCGGCTTCCGCCAGCACTTCCGTCACCTTCAGCCCCGGACGCTCGGGCCGCACCGAGGTCTCCTCGCGCGCGATGATCGTGMCGGTCGCCTCGACGATGTCGGAGAAGCAGGACTTTGCCGCCTTCAGCACCGTGACCGCCGGCCCCTTGGGCGCGTCCTTGGGCGCGTCATCGGCGGCGGAAGCGGGTTGGGCGGACAGCACCAGCAGTCCGGCGAGCGTAACGAGCTTTTGGGAAAAGGAACGCGCAGGCAATCGACGCATAGGTCATTCCGGTTGGCCGCAAGGCCTCAATCGTTAGCAGAAGCGGCCGCAGTGGGCCATGGGCGGACAAGGCCGAAGACGCCGCAACAGGCGGCGCGATGCCGCCTGTTGGATTAGTCGCGGAAATGAAGACGAGGTTCGCTGTCCCTTACCCCCCTGGAGGGGGAGGGTAAGAGGAGCCCCCCTCACGGCAAGCTCAAGAACTCCACCCAGTTCGGCTTCTTGCCGGTGGGATAGGATGTCAGCTTGGCGAGCGCGCCGCTGCTCTGGTCGATGGCATAGACCGTCATGCTGTCGGACAGCTCGCCGACCGCGGCGAGATAGCGGCTGGATGGATCGATGTTGAAGCCGCGCGGCTGCTTCTCGGTCGCGACGCTGCCGGCCTTAGTCAGCTTGCCGCTTGCCGCGTCGACCTTGTAGGCGGTGAGCGTATTGGTGGTGCGCTCCGAGGCGTAGAGGAAGCGGCCGTCCGGGGTGATGTGGATGTCGGCGGCCCAAGGCTTTCCGGAAAACCCTTCGGGCAATGCGGTGGTGCGCTGGATCTCGTCCCATGCGCCGCCCTTCGCCTCATAGGCGAACGCCGCGACGTCGCCGTTCAGCTCGTGGATGAGATAGACGTACTTGCCGTTCGGGTGGAACACGAAGTGCCGCGGCCCCGATTTTTCCGGCACCTTGTAGACCGGCGGATCGCTCGGCGTGAGCGTCCCGCTAGCTGCGTCGAACGCGAAGCTCAGCACCTGGTCGGAGCCGAGATTGGTTGCGAACACGAAGCGGTTGTCGGGCGAGGGCAGGAAGGCATGCGCATTGAGCCCGGTCGGGATCACCTGCTTCGGCTCGCCGACGACGCCGTTCGCGAGAAGCGGATTCACCGCGACCTTGTTGCCGCCATAGGAGGCGCTGAACAGGAATTTGCCGCTACGGTCGGTGGCGATATAGGCCATGCTGTCGGCGAGCGGGCCGTTGCCGATATGGCTGAGCTGGCCCGTCTTGGGATCGATCGCAAAGCTCACCGCCTGGAACGGCTGCGACCGGACGCCGGCAATCAGCACGCGCTTGTCGGGCGTGATCGCCAGCGGCGTCGAGGAGCCGGGCTTCTCGACGCCGGGGAGGGCGGCCGTCTGCACCGGCATCATCTCGCCGCTCTCGGCCATCTTGAACACGCTGATGTCGTTGCTGTCGGCGTTGCCGACATAGGCGAAGGTTTCGGCCATGCCGGGGCGGGCTCCGAAAATGAGGGCAAGGAAGGCGATGACGGTGATCGCCGCGCGCGGCAATCCAGATGCGATGCGATGTGTTGGTCTCAACATGGGCGTCCTCCTGTGCCGGTGCGGCATTGTCGTTTTGCCGCCGAGGATAGCGGGAGGTCCCCGGCCGCACCAAACTCCAATTGGGATCGATCGATGCCGAAATTGTATCGGTTGGGGGACGACGGCTACCGCACCGCAGCTTGCTGGCTGCGGGAGGGCAGATGCGGGCCGGATGCATGTTCGGGGGGCCCAAGCGCGGTCCACACGGCGACGGCGAGCAAGGCCGAGGTCAGGATGGTCCAGGCGATGAGTCGTTTGCGCATCAGGCCAAATCCGTCCGCCGAAAGTCCGCTGCGCCGGGGAGCGCTGCACCATCGTGCACTGCAAACGGTGGCGATCCTATGAACTCGTTCACAGCCGAAGCCGCCGCCACGCGACGAGGACGTCGTGGCAAAGCGCCACACCGGCCAAACCGATCGCGGCTCGCCGCCGACCAACAAAATATAGCGCCGCGCTTCGCCCGCGCCTCGCCGTGCCAAGCCGCAATCGCTCCGGGAACAGCAACCCTGTCTTGCCGTTACCTTGGTCCCGCGGGCGGGGGGGGGAGACCGAAACGGAGGCTGACGCATGTTTTGGATTGTTTGGAATACCGCCTGGTCTCTCATCATCAGCGGTATCATGTTCGCCACCATCGTCACGCATCCGGATGCCGAGTTCGTCGAGATCCGGGCGGCACGGCAGGCGAAGTGAGCCTTTGCGCCGCCTGAGCCCCTCATCTCCGTAGTTCAACTGAGCCCGACGCGCGCGCCGCGGGCATGGGCCTATTTGGTGAACCAAATCTTAGGGCCGGACCGGTATTTTTCTGCATCTTTTACGGAGATGCGACGGTCACCATGGCATTGTTCGGCAATCCCTCCATTCGTTCGGTGCTCGGCGCCATCATCGGTGTCCTCGGCCTGTTCCTGATCGGGCAGCTCGCGACCGGACTTTTTGGTGCGATCGAACGCAACGGCGCCGCGCAGACGGTCGAGCGCTTCGCCGGCACCGACCAGCAGCTGTTCGCGAGCCTGCTCGGCTTCCGGCTCGAGCGCGGCACCTTCCTGTCGGCGCTGGTCGCGGAAGCGCCAGCCAATGCCAATGCCGACAACCGCATCGCCACCAACCGGCAGTTGTCCGAGGCGGCCTATAAGAGCGTGCTCGAGCGCCTTGATGGCGTGTCGGATGCACGCCTTGCCGGCGCCTTGAGCAAGCTCGTCGCGGTCCACGACGCGCTCGCGCCGCTGCGGCCCAAGGCCGAAGCCGCCATCCACCAATCGAAGGCGGAGCGTGACGCGAAGGTCGGCGACGAGTTCCGCAAAGCTGCGCAGGATTATCTCGATGCCATTCTGGCGCTGACGGCTGCGCTCGAGAACGCGCTCAAGCTTACCGATCCCGTGGTCGATCATCTGCTGGGCGTAAAACAGTCGGCCTGGGCCGCACGCAATTTCGGCGGCCTCGTCGCCATCCGTCTCGAAGCCGCGGCCGCGAGCGGAAAGCCCTGGAGCGCCGCCGACATGGTCGGCGCCGCCGAGGATACCGGACGCGCCAGGCAGGCCTGGAGCCAGGTGCTGGATGTCGCCGGCCGCTCCGACGCGCCCGCAAGCCTCGTCGACGTGATCGCGCGCTCGAAGCAGGGCGATGCCGCCGCCATGACCGAGCGTCAGCAGGGTTTCATCAAGGCGCTCAGCAACAACCAGACCATCGACATCAAGATCGAGGACCTGTCGAAGCTCAACACCGCCATTCTCGGCTACAGCGTCGAGGCCGGCCAGGTCGCGCTCGCCGAAATGGTCGCCCGCGCCGGGCAGCAGATGACATCGGCGAGATGGAGCCTGGCCCTCAATGGCGGGATGATGCTGGTCGCGCTCGCCATCACCGTCTTCGGCTTCACCCTCGTGAATCGCCGCGTCAGCGCGCCGATCCGCAAGCTGACGCAGGCGATGCGCTCCCTTGCCGAGCGCGACTATGCGATCGAGCTCGCGGGCATCGAGCGCGGCGACGAGATCGGGGAGATGTCGCGCGCGGTGTCGGTGTTCAGGGAGAACATGATGACCGGCGACCGCCTCGCCGAGGAACAGGCGGCGGAGCAGGCCAGGAAGGAGCGGCGCCAGCTCGCCGTCGACCGGCTGATCGAGCAGTTCGAGAAGACCGTCACGGAATCGCTGCACACGCTGGCCTCGGCTTCCGGCGAGCTGAATGCCACCGCGCAGTCGATGTCGTCGACGGCCGAGCAGGGCTCGTCCAAGGCGGCCTCGGTCGCAAGCCTGTCGGGCGATGCCTCGTCCAACGTGCAGACCGTCGCCGCCGCCACGGAAGAGCTCTCGGCCTCGATCAGCGAGATCAGCCGCCAGGTCGCGGAGTCGTCCAGCATTGCCGGTGCCGCAGCTTCCGAAGCCGATCGCACCAATGCCGAGGTGCAGGCGCTGGCCGATGCCGCCCAGCGCATCGGCGACGTCGTCGCGCTGATCACGGGCATTGCCGAGCAGACCAATCTGCTCGCGCTCAACGCCACCATCGAGGCCGCGCGTGCCGGCGAGGCCGGCCGCGGTTTTGCGGTGGTCGCGTCCGAGGTGAAGAGCCTCGCCACGCAGACCGCGAAGGCGACCGAGGAGATCACCGGCCAGGTCGCCGCGATCCAGGGCGCGACCCGATCCTCGGTGACCGCGATCCAGTCGATCGGCACCACCATCCAGCGGGTCAACGAGATTGCGGCTGCGATCGCGGCTGCCGTCGAGGAGCAGGGCGCCGCGACCCGCGAGATCGCGCGCAACGTGCAGCAGGCTTCCCAAGGCACCAACGAAGTCTCGCGGCACATCTCCGGCGTGTCGCAAGCTGCCGGGCAGACCGGTGCGGCCGCCGGCGAAGTGCTGGATTCGGCCAAGATGCTGGCGCGCCTGTCGGATGACCTCAAGCGCGACGTCGGTCGCTTCGTCGGGGATCTCAGAGCGGCCTAGATTAGCGCGCCGCAGAAGGCAGGTTGGAAGATGTTTTGGGTCTGTTGGAACATCGCCTG
Organism: Bradyrhizobium sp. P5_C11_2; assembly: GCF_054049755.1. NCBI lineage: Bacteria > Pseudomonadati > Pseudomonadota > Alphaproteobacteria > Hyphomicrobiales > Nitrobacteraceae > Bradyrhizobium > Bradyrhizobium sp. P5_C11_2. Next base: position 3,309 of record NZ_JBFULT010000332.1, on the reverse strand, counting down.
GTCGCTGATCATCAGCGGCATCATGGTCGCCACCATCGTCGCCCATCCCGACGCCGAATTCGCCGAAGTGCGCGCCGCAAAGCGGCTGATGTGAACTTTCCGACCTCCYGGGACGTTTGCTGTCCGATCGCTGCTGGCGCGGCGCGGTCGGGCATGTAGTATGGAGACGTCAGAGGGGGATCCAAATTGGACGGAATTGATCTGCGCGATCCCCTTTTTGCGACCTATGTCGTTGCTGCCTGCCTGATCATCCTGAAGGCCGTGGGGATGTCGTGGCTCACCGTGTTCCGGATGGTGAGAGCGCAAGGGGGCTACCGTTCGCCGGAGGATATCAAGAAGACCCCGATGAATCCCGCGCCCGATCCGGTGCAGCTTCTTCCCAACGAAGCTGTCGAGCGGATCCGCCGGATCCAGCTGAACGATCTCGAGAGCCTGCCCTATTTCCTGGTCGCGGGCTTTCTCTATGTACTCACACGGCCGTCTCTGCTTCTCGCGCAATGTCTGCTCTACGGCTACGTTGCCTCGCGCCTGCTGCATTTCCTCGCCTATCTCACCGGGCAGATTCACGACATTCGCGCAATTCTGTGGACCGTCGGCTCACTGATCCTGGTCTTCATGACCATTCGCACGCTTCTCGTCGCACTCGGCGGTTGAGACTCAATCGGCCACGCCGGCGACCTGCTGGGCCGAAAGGTAGCGTTCAAGCGTCACGCTTTGCTTGAAGAAGCGCATGGCGCGCAGATCGCGGATCGTTGTTTTCTGTGCCGAATCGCGCATCCGGGTGACCTCGCGGGCTTCTTCCAGGCGGCCGACACCGACCAGATTGGCCGCCAACATGCGATGGCCGGTGCCATTGCTCGGATTGTGCCTAACCGACTTGCGCGCCCAGGCGACGCCCTCCTCGAACTGCCCGAGGGCGAAGTAGGACGCGGTCAATCCCGTCATCCACATATGGAGCATGCTGTCGTCGGGACTGAGGACGAGAGACCGGTGCAGGCACACGACGGCGTTCGCATAATCGCCTCCCATGCTGTCGATCATTCCGAGCACACCCCATGCGAAGGCCGAACTGGGATTGAGGCTTACGGCTTCGCTGGCGTGAATGCGCCCCTGATCGTTGTCGCCGGCCGGTCCAAACAGCGCGAAGCCATAGACCGCGTGGGCGAAAGCGTCCCCGCCATCCTGCTCGACGGCGCGACGCGCCAGGCCGAGCGCCTCGGCCGCGGCATCCGGAGACGCGTTGGCGCCGAGCGGAGCAGCCATGACGAGTCCCCAGGCCAGTGCCGCCAGCGTCGCCGTTCGCTCCTGATCAAGGCTCAGGGACTGTCGAAGCAGATCGATGGCCTTGATGACGGCTTCACGGGTGCCGCCCCACAAATGATGAAGGCCTCGCAGATAGAGATCATACGCCGAAAGATCGACCGGCGGCTTGCGGCGCGCGCGTTCGATCTCGGCGCTTCGAACGGCGGGATCGACGACGGCTGCAACACTGCGGCTGACGTCGTCCTGCAGATCGAAGATGTCGACGAGGGGGYGGTCATAGCGATTGGACCAGACTTGGGCTTCGCTGCCGGCATGAGTGAGCTCGGCCGACACGCGAATGCGGTTGCCGGCCTTGCGGATATGGCCGCTTAGGACGTATTGGGCCCCGAGCAGTTGCGCGATCTGCTGGCTGGTCATTCCCTTGTCCCGAAGGGCAAAGCTCGACCCGCCCGCAATCACCACCAGTTCGCGAAAGCGCGACAGAGCGGTGATGATGTCCGCGGTGACGCCATCGGCAAAGTATTCCTGTTCGGTGTCGCCGCCCATGTTCCGGAACGGAAGCACCGCCACGGAAGGCCTGTCGTCGCCGATCATGCGCTCCGCTTGACGCGAAAGGTCTACACCTGTCTCGCCTGCTGCCTGAATGGTCTTCTGCTCCTGGGCCTTGCGCAGCCCCGCGGCGAGAGCGTTGGTTGCCGCATCCGGGCCGGTGCCGAGCTCCTGCTTCAGCAGGGTGACGACGGCCTGATAGTATTTGAGTGCTTCGGCGTTGCGGCCTGCTGCGGACAACGCGCGCATGATCAGGCGATGCGCATCCTCGCGCATGCTGTTGAGCGCATGGGCGCGCTGGCCGGCGAGAAGGGCGTGGCCGGCACGCCCCTCTGACAGTTCATGCTCGCCGAGTGCCACCATCGCGCCGAGCGCCAGCTCCGACAGCCGCTCGCGTTCGCCGGCCAGCCATTCGCTCCAGCCCTCCTCGTTGACGCCAATGTCGTCAACGAGGCGCCCGCGATAGAGATCTGTCGCCGCGGTCAGGGAGTCACGGCTGCCTTTTCTGACGAGATCCTCGAATTGCCGGACATCGCAGCTGATCACCGCGGCATCCAACGACATGAATTCGCCGTCACTCCTGAGCGCACTCTGACCAAGAACCTGACGCAGCTTGAACAGCGCCTGTCGCAGGTTCTGCTTCGCTTGCGCGTCGAAGTGGGATCCCCACAGCAAAGTCGAGAGCTTTTCGCGGTGCTGAGGCTGCGGTGCCGTGCAAGCCAGATAGGCAAGCAATCCCGCGAGCTTCTTGTTCGGCAAGCAGACGATGCCGTCCGGCCCCGTCAGTTCGAAACGTCCCAGAAGCGAGAGGGCAAAACGCGGGCGCGGCGCAGATGGAGTTTCAGTCATGCCGCCTCTAAATTGAGCAGACGCGCCCGTAGATATACATCTTACACGAACTGCCAACTTTGCGAACAATATTAACGCCGTGATGACGATCGAATAACGCCCGCGATGACGACGGTGGGTTCAGATCGCATTGCGACGAAGCCGGTTGGTTGATCGACGCAGAGCAATTTCATCGGGCAGGCCGACGTGCGCGCGCATCACCTCATCACGGTCGTCGTCATCCTGTTCGTGGTCATTGCGGGGCTCGACGCCGCGGTGACCTCCTTTGCACATCCGACATTCAGTGTCGTTTCGCAGTCGGCACCTCCGGTCGCGCCGCTCCTTTTCGGAGGCGACTGACCGCACGCCAAAGATCGCAAGAGCCATCAAGCAGGAGGTCGCATTGAGCGATATCGCGCAGCCGGGACAGCAATCGTACGTCTTTCTCGCGTCCGTCGAGGACCAGCGAATTATCGGAACATGGCGACTGAGAGTGATCGCATTCTATGCCTCGCTGCTGGCACTGGTGATTGCCTGCGCTGCGATGAGCACGGCGCCCCGCGAGCGCCAAGCCGATCTCGCCTCCGATGATTTCGTCACCCATTACATCTCGAACCCGCCGGTGCCGTAACCGACCCAGATCGGCAACAGCGCCGCGCGGACCAAGGG
>NZ_JBFULT010000331.1:0-8501 GCF_054049755.1 Bradyrhizobium sp. P5_C11_2 | reverse complement strand
CTCACGAGAGATCAGCGCTCATGTTGCGAAAAGCTGACGGTCAATTAGCCCTGACGCGATCAAATCATCGAAGTTTCAGCGATCACGTCGATCTCCGTCAGCTTGGCGAGACCTCCAGGAACCAGGCTTGTCACAACGAGAGTAACGCGCCGCTCGTTGATGCCTGTTCGAGAAGCAGTCTGATATAGACCGCCGCAGCATCCACTCGCACAGCAGGCCACACTCATTCGCTCTTTCCGTCGATGCGGTCCGACAAGCCGGCTGACTTCTTCACGAAATCGAGCGGGCCGGAGAAGTCGAAGCTGTTGTAGACAGCGGCCAGATGATTGAAGTGCGGCGCCTGGGCGAATTGCACGAAGGTCAGACGGTGACCGGCATAGTCCGAATTGAGAAGGTCTCGCGCGAAGGCAAGCAGCCTGCGGCGATCATCGGCCTGCCACTGATCGTTCAGGGAATAGAACTTGTTCAGCCACTCTCCGCTGCCCTTGGCATCGAACGCGCTCACATTGGGCGTGATGCAGATCTGGCCACCGCATAATTCCCGCGCGATGTGCATCATCGCCGGCAGCTGCGAGCAGGCAAAGACGCGTCCGGCGTAAAGCATGGATTGCTGTGGCATCAACAGCCCGCCGGAGCTCTTCTCGGCCATCGCGATCGACGCGGTGAGATGCGCGTTGATGCCCTCGCGGTAGCAGACGAGATCGGCAAGCTTCTCGCGCACCGATTGCAGTTTTTCGAGGCCGGTCTGCTTGGCATTCCACATCGCCGCCCCGATCATCATGTCGGCGACGTAAAGCAGGCGCAGCACGTAAGGAAACGCCGAATAGCGATGCAGGGTCGAGCGTACGAACTGGGCAGCGCGCGTATGGCGATAGAAGAAGACGTCCTCCCAGGGGATCAGGACATCGTCGAACACGACCAGCGCTTCCACCTCGTCGAAGCGGTTGGCGAGCGGATAGTCCTGCGGGTTGCTGCGGCTGGCGAAACCGCTGCGGCAGATGTGCTTGACGCCGGGCGCACCCATCTTGACGATGCAGCCCACCGCATAGTCCGACAGCTTCTCGGTCGACCATGCTCCGACCGTGGGCTTAAGGTAGGCCTGGTCTGCATAGGCCGCCGCGGTCTCGTATTTGGCGCCACGGATGACGATGCCGGCGTCGGTCTCGCGCGTGACATGGACCATCATGTCGGGATCCTGCTGCTGCGGCGGTAGCGAACGATCGCCTTTCGGATCGGTGTTGGCGGAGACGTGGAAGACGTCCTTCTCGATCACAGCGCGGATATGACGGTCGATATTGGGTGCGAAGCGCGGATCGATCTCGGCCAGCACGTCGCGGCCATCGGTGAGCGACCACATCTCACCGATGGTCTCGTCGCCGACCCGGGTGACGACGCCGGAAATGTCCTTCATGAAATGATCGAGGGCCTTGATCTTGTCGTGCCAGTCCTTCTGCACCAGCGGAGGCCGGTAGAAGATCGAATGCCGCTCGTTGCCCTCGACATAGGTCAGATCGCTGCTATAGCGCTCCTCATGCGCCATGTCGTACATGCGCGCCTTGATGTCGATGATCGGCTTCAGCGCCGGGTGCGTGGTGACGTCCTTGACACGCTCACCATCGATCCAGACTTCGCGACCATCGCGAATGCCCTGCTTGTACTCTTCGCCTGTGCGGATCATCGATCGGCTCCTGTTGCACTGGACGAAAGGGTGCCGGAGCAGCTAGCATAAGGAAAATATAATTATCTTTGGAGATGCATAGGAAAACGCGATGAGGTTTTCTCTCCGCGCCCTTCGGTACATGGTCGAAACGGCCGACGCGGGGAGTGTGACCGAGGCGGCCAAACGCCTGAACGTATCGCAGCCCTCGATCTCAGCTGCGCTAAGCCAGATCGAGGCTGAACTCGGCATTCAGGTCTTCGTGCGCCATCTGGCGAAAGGTGTCACGTTGTCTCCAGCCGGCCAGCGTCTCGTCAACGATGCACGATTGTTACTCAATCATGCCCGCGATTTCGCACAAAGCGCCCAATCTCTCGGCAACACCCTCCATGGCGAGATCGTGGTTGGCAGTTTCCTGACCCTGGCCACGCGCTTCATGCCCGGCCTGCTCTCCGGCTTTCGCCAGCGGCAGCCCGGCATCTCGGTCAAGCTGGAGGAAGGCAACCAGCAGGAAATCATCGACGCCCTGATGTCGGGGCGGACCGAGCTTGCCCTCTCTTATTCGTTCGCCATGCCCGACGACATCACGGGCGACAAGCTATGCGAGCTGCCGCCCTATATCCTGCTGTCGGCCGACCATCCGCAGGCGAGGCGCTCGGCGATCAGCCTTGGGGAACTGCGCGACGAGCCGTTCATCCTGCTCGACCTGCCGCATTCACGCGACTACTTCTTCGGCCTGTTTGCCGCCGCCGGAATCGAGCCGCGCGTCGCCTTCCGGAGTCGCTCATTCGAAATGATCCGAGGGCTAATCGGTCATGGACAAGGCTATTCGATCCATAATGCGGTGCCGCGCACGACCATTGGCTACGACGGCAGCCGCATCGCCGTGGTGCCGATCGTCGAGCCTTTGCCGCCAACCCACGTCACGGTGCTGCGGCTGAAGCGGCACACGCCGCGTCCAGCGGTCCAGAGCTTCGCCGACTACACGCGCGATGCCTTCGCGATCGGCGGCCTGTTCGGGCCGGGATCAATAGCCCCGCCCGGGGTCGACGCGACTTAGCAGCGGCTCGCCGGTCCGAGAACGGCGGACATTCTCGCCGATCTGCCGTGCAGCGGACGCCGGCAGCGCGATCGACGCCAGATGCGGCGTGATCAGCACATTGTCCATGGTCCAGAGCGGGCTCTCCGATGGCAACGGTTCGGTTGCGAACACGTCCAGCGTCGCCTCGGCGATATGGCCGGTTCGCAACGCCGCGATCAGCGCAGCCTCGTCGACAATGCTGCCGCGCGACACGTTGACGAAGGCAGCCCCTGGTCTCATCTGCGCCAGCCTGGCTGCATCCAGAAGCCCGCTTGTCGCTGCGGTCTGCGGCAGCATGCAGACGACGATGTCGCTATTCCCCAACACAGCTTCCAGCGCCTCAAGGCCGGCCGAAGTCTCGAGGCCGTCGACCGCCTTCGGCGAGTTCGACCAGCCGCGCACCCGAAAACCCTGCCGTGCACATTCCATCGCGGCGGTCAGGCCGAGTTCGCCAAGACCGAGCACGCCGACGCTGATCGTCTCAGGATCGCGCGGATGGATGTAGTGCCAGCGCTGCTGGCGCTGCGCCCGTTCGAACGCTGGAATGTGACGCGCATGACGCAGCACCGCGAACAGCACGTAGCCTGCCATCATGCGCGCCATCTTCGGATCGGACAGGCGCGTGATCGGCACATCAGGCAGGTCGGTCCGCCCGACCAGCGCATCGACGCCAGCGCCGAGATTGACGACGAGACCGAGATTGGGAAAGCGTGCGAAGAAGCCATGCGGCGGCTTCCAGACCAGCGCGTGCCGGACACGGCCGACCTCCACGATATCATTGGCCTGGCGCAATTCGACGTCCTCGGCCGCAAGCGCTGCGCGCCACGCGTTGAAATCATCGTGGGCGCTGTAGAACGCCATCAACTCGGATTTCATTGAGCTGTTCGCTCCACGATCAACCGCGAGACGGCCGTCAAGGCCAGCTCGTAGCCGAGCGCGCCAAGACCGGCAACAACACCCGTCGCCGCGCGCGACACATAGGAATGGTGCCGGAACGGCTCGCGCTTCCAGATATTGCTCATATGCGCCTCGATGATCGGTCCCTCGAATGCGAGCAGCGCATCGAGAATCGCAACCGATGTGTAAGTGAGACCGGCAGCGTTGATGACGACGCCCGCGGCCTTCTCCCGCGCCTCCTGGATCCAGTCGACGAGGACGCCTTCATGGTTCGACTGTCGGAAATCGAGGATCAACCCAAGCGTGGCGGCATGATCTTCGCAGCGCTTCTTGATCGAGACGAAGCTCTCGCGGCCATAGGTTCCGCTGCGATCCAAGCCGTAGAGATTGGCGTTCGGACCATTGAGGAAATAGATCGTCGGTTTCGTCATGGATGCGTTCACACCTCTACCCGATACAGTCCGCTCTCGCCTAGGCCGGTGACGATGCACGACGCATACCAGTCGGGACGCGCACGCGGCCGCACGAACAGTAGCCGGCAGCGCCATCTTGACGAAAATCGAAAAAAACTATGGGGTTCGACGGATTTCGATATGCGCCTCCGGACTTCGGGCGGCGGCGACGTCAGCCGCTCAGTCCGGCGTGCCTTTTTCGGGCCGGCTCTCGTCGCCCTCCACCAGTCCGCGGAAGGTGCGGCGTTCCATGACAGGCGCGACCATACCCGGGATGTAGGCGTCGGAGACGAAACGGCGGCAATGCTGCTCGAACATGTCGACCAGTCGGGATTTTCGTCCCTGGGCCAGGGTCAGCACGCCGATGACCATCGGCCTGTGGTCACCGGATAGCCGAACCCGGGAAACACGCCGTCCGTCCAACGCAATCTCGCAGCGCGGCCGGACGTTCGCCAGCGTATAGCCGTAGCCATTGGCGACCATGGTCCGGATCACGTCCTGATGCGTGGAACGCGACACGATGTTCGGCTCAAGACCTTCCTTGATGAACATACTGAGGAAGTATTCGCGGCTGATCGGCAGATCCAGCAGGATCAGCGGTTCGCGCGCAAGTTCCTGAAGGCTCACGGCGGAGTGGCGCGCCAAAGGACCGGCTTCGCTGACCACGACATGCGGCGGCAGGCTCGCCAGCGGAAGGAACTCGAACTCGTCGGGAATCAAGAGGTCATAGGTGATGGCGACATCGAGCTCCGCGCGCAGCAGGCGCTCCAGCAATTGCTCGTGGTCGGCGACCGTCTGAATGATGCGCGATTCCGGATAGGTGGAGGTGAACGAGTGCGATAGCTCCGGCATCACCATCGGCGCCAGCGTTACCAGGCTTCCCAGCGATAATTGGCCACGGACTCGCTCTCCCACTTCGGAAGCCACCGAATAGACCTGCTCGGCCTGCTCGATCAGTCGCTTCGCTTCCACCAGAAGAACGCGTCCCGCTGATGTCAGCGACAGTCCTTGCGCGTGCCGCCGCACGAAGAGTTGGGTTCCGAGCTCCTCCTCCAGATGCGCGATCGCCGTCGAGATCGAGGGCTGCGAGATGTTCACGCGCTCCGACGCCAGAGTGATGCTCCCGGTCTCCGCTGTGGCGATGAAATATTCGATCTGGCGTAGCGTATATCTCATCAGCTTCTGCTCGGCCCCTGCATCTGACTACACGAAGCCGACTATAGCATGGGTGCGCGCCCGATCAGGCCCTATCGTCGCCAGCGACACCGAAACCGGGCGCTACCGACGGATTTTTCGCCCGGTCGATGTAGGCGTCGACCTGGGGCTGGTAGACCGCCCACAGCTTCTGGAGTGTCTCGATCGGGCAATCGCTCCAATCGACGCGGAGGTCCACGATCGGCCAGGATACGTCGCGCACCACGCAGAGGCCTGCCGAATGAACCGGACCGGCTTCTCCCCCCTGGGCGAGCCCGGCCTCCAGCGCCGACAACAGCCGCTCGACGAACGGCTTGCCGGCACTGTCCTGGTAAGCCGAAACCATGGCGACCGGCACCTGCGCATTGGCGAGCATGTTGCCCGCCGCGATCGCGCCTTCGCCCTCATGCGTGGCGTGAATGCCGAGCGTATTGCTGCCGGAATACGACGTGGTCCGTCCCCGCGCATCGACGACCACAAGCTGCCGGTAGGCGATGAACGGCGTCGACGCGACCAACGCGTCGCAAACCTCGCGCGCACTCAAACCACGCGCCAGCAGATCGAGGCCGATCTGCCCAAGCGCCGGGTCCGTGATGTTCTGGCTCGCGACCGCACCGACCTTGGCACGCAGATGGACACAGCGCGCCGCGACCGCCGGAGAAGAGGACGAGATCACCATCCCGAACATTCCGGTGTCCGGGCAACGGGCGGTCAGGGAGAAGGTCATGCAGCCCTCATCGACCGTCGGGGATGACTGCCGTCACATCGACTTCGACCAGCCATTCCGGCCGCGCCAGCGCCGACACCACGATTCCAGTCGAGACCGGGAAGACCCCTTTGAGGTACTCTCCGATCTTGCGATAGACCGCTTCGCGATACCGCGGGTCGGTGATGTAGATCGTGATCTTGCAGATGTCGCCGAGCTCTGCACCCGCCTCCGCCAGCAATGTCCTGACGTTCTTCATCGCCTGCTCGGTCTGGCCTGCAGCATCGCCGATCGCGACGTTGACGGCGGTGTCGAGCTCCTGGCCGACCTGGCCACGCACGAACACCATGCTGCCCTTGGCGACCACGACCTGGCAGAGGTCATTGTCGAGTTTCTGCTCGGGGTATGTGTCCTTGGTGTTGAACTTGCGAATACGTTTGTGGGTCATCGACTGGTCCTGATGTCGTGAAGGGAGCAATTGTTACGCCTGCGAGGCGGCGATAGGGTGGGCCCGGCCATAGACGCGATCGGCATAGATCAAGGCCCTGCCTGAGCCCACCGTCACTGCGCCGACCGCGCCGACGAAGATGTGATGGGTCCCGACGCGTTCGGACGACACGACGCGACAGTCGAACGCCACCACGGACTCGGCGAGGCGCGGCGCGCCAGTCTCACCTGAGAGCCATCTCCCATATGCAAACTTGTCGTCGCCGCCGAACTTGCTGCGGCCACCAAAATGATCGGCGATATCGGCTTGATCGTCGCGCAGGATATTGATGCAGAACACGCCATTGTCGACGATGGCCGTCGCCGTCTTGCTTTGATGATGGATACAGACCAGAACCGTCGGTGTGCTGCCGTCGGCAGAGACCGACGACATCGCCGAGACCGTGACGCCGGCGCGTCCCGCAGGACCATCCGTCGTCACGACGTTGACGCAAAATGCGGCCCGGCTCATGCCGTCGAGGAACTGCGTCCGAATGTCCATTGCCGCCGGTTGCACGCTCATGGCTGACACGTCACACCCCTCCCCGCTATTCGGCCGCATCGCGGACCTGTCCGAACCATTGGTTGACGGCGCTATCACCGGTCCGAGCGCCCTTCTCTCTCATGACCCTCTCCGACAGTCCCGCGGATCTGCGCACAAAATCGAGTGGGCCGTCCCAATCGAAATTTCGATAGACCGCGGCAAGGTGTGCAAATGGCGCCGATTGCGCAAACAGCTGGAACGTCAACCGATGACCCGCATAGTCCGAATTAAGCAGATCACGCGCAAAAGATAGCAGCCGGCGCCGGTCATCGGCGACCCAATTCTCGTTGACGGTGTAGAACTTCTCCAGCCACGGGCCCGTCTCGGCATCCTCGAACGCCGCCTTGTCCGGCGTGACGCAGATCTGACCTCCGCACAATTCGCGCGCGACGTGCATCATCTCGTGAAGCTGCGAGCAGGCCAGCACACGCCCGGTGTATAGCAGCGACTGGTTCGGCATCATCAGGCCGCCGGGGCTGCGCTCGGGCAGCGCGATCGCCGCCGTCAGATGCGCATTGATCCCTTCGCGATAGATCGCGAGCTTCGAGAGTTTCTCCTGCACCGCTTGCTGCTTCTCGAGTCCGGTCTGACGAACGTTGAACAGCGCCGCGCCGATCAGCATGTCGGCGAGCTTCAGATTCCGCTGCACAAACGCAAACGCCGAGTAGCGATGCAGCGTGGCCCGAATATAGGCCGCCGCCTTGGTATGCCGATAGAACAGGACGTTATCCCACGGGATGACGACGTCGTCGAAGATCACCAACGCATCGACCTCGTCGAACCGGTTCGACAGTGGATAATCTTCGGCCGGCGCGCGGCCCGCAAAGCCGGTGCGGCAGATGAATTTGAGGCCCGGCGAATTGAGATCGCAGATGAACCCGACCGCATAATCGGAATAAGCGGCATCGCCCCAATTGGCGATGGTCGGCTTGGTGAAGGCCTGGTTGGCGTAGGCCGCTGCCGTCTCGTATTTGGCGCCCCGCACCACGATGCCGGCATCGGTCTCCTTGACGACATGCAGCAGCATGTCGGGATCCTGGTCCTGCGGAGCCTTCGAGCGGTCCCCCTTGGGATCGGTGTTTGCCGACACATGGAACGGATCGGAATGCAGCACCTTGAAGATGTGGTTGCGAATGTTCTTGGAGAATTGCGGATCAACGTCGTTGAGCACGTCCTGCCCGTCGAACAGTGACCACATTTCGCCGACCGTCTCGTCGCCGACGCGCGTGATGACGCCGCCGACATCCTCGAGGACCGTGTCGGTCGCGCGGCGCTTGTCCCACCAATCCTGCTGACTGAGCGGCAATTTGTTGTTGATCGCGTGAACCTCTCCGTCCTCGCGGTAGGTCATCAGATGCCGCGTCTCCGGGGCATGCTGGAGGTCATATATCCGCGCCCTGAGATCGACCAGCGGTTTGAACGCCGGATGGATGGTGACATCCTTGATCTTCTCGCCGTTCATATAGACCGCGCGGCTGTCGCGA